>CAMBQC010000056.1 GCA_945869855.1 Prosthecobacter debontii | reverse complement strand
GGCGGTGAGATGGGAAGGGATCAGCTTGCAAAGCTGGGTGAGGACGGGCAACTTCGCCCTAGCTGGTTTGTGATTAGTCATCCGGGCGATCCTGAGTGGGATCGCCCGCCAGCCACGCAAAAAAATCACGGCCTATGGGATGGCTGTGTTGTAATTTCTAAAAAAATTTCTGATAGACTCGTGCCACACCAAACGTATATTTTCAAATGCATATTTCCTATCGATTAATTCTTTCTACATTGGTTATCATACCATTGACCTTCGCATCGGCACAGCCGAAATCCCCGACACAAAATGAGCGTATTATCCTAATCGGTAACGGTCTCGGCGAGCGGATGGTGGATCACCCATACATGGAGGCGCGCCTACAGATGTCGCATCCGGAAATGAACCTCTACATGCGCAACATGTGCCGCCCCGGTGATACTCCGGGTTTCCGTCCCCATCCCTCACGTAAATCGCAGTGGGCATTTCCCGGCGCGGAAGCATTCCACCCGCAGCATCAACGCCACGCCGGCGATGGATTTCATCCCACACCCGACCAGTGGCTTGCGGATCTCAAGCCCGACACGCTGATCGCCTTTTTCGGCTACAACGAATCATTCGACGGTCCTGACGGCATCGCCAATTTTAAAGGCGAGCTGGATGCATGGATCAAGCATACACAAGCGCAGAAATACAACGGCAAGACCGCACCGCGCGTGGTGGTAGTCTCGCCCATCGCCTATGAGAACCTTTCGAAGTCCCGTGACCTGCCCGATGGCCGCGCGGAAAACGCGAACCTCGCCCTCTACACTCAAGCAATGGCCGAGGTCGCGAAGGGCGCCGGAGTCGAGTTCGTGGACGTTTACAACCCGACCCATAACCTCTACCCGACCCTAAAGAAACCGTTCACCAGTAATGGTTTCCTGCCCAACGACGAGGGATACCGCCAGCTTTCCGACATGCTTCTGAAAGCGATCTATGGCAGCACTCCAGTGAAGACCAAGGCCGCGCCAAAGGATGTCCTCGCCGCCATCGCGGACAAAGAATGGTATTGGTTCAACGATTTCCGCATGCTCAACGGCGTGCACGTAGATGGGCGCCGCTACAATCCTTTCGGTCCGAAAAACTATCCCGACGAAAAGAAAAAACTCCGCGAGATGACAGATCTCCGCGATCAGGCGATCTGGGCGAAGGTGGGTGGAAAGTCGTTTGATCTCGCCGCCGCCGACAAAACTACGCACGCCCTCCAGCCCGTGCAAACCAACTACCAGCCGAGCAATAAAAACGGCACCACCGAATACAAATACGGCGAGGACGCGGAAAAAGCCATCACCACCCCCGAGGGCTACCAAGCGAAACTTTTTGCTTCTGAAAAGGAATTCCCAAATCTGGCAAACCCAATGCAAATCTCGTTCGACAACAAAGGCCGACTTTGGGTCGCGACGATGCCGACTTATCCGCACTACCGCCCAGGCGATCCGAAACCCGATGACAAGATCCTGATTTATGAGGACACCAACGGCGACGGCAAAGCCGACAAGGAAATCGTCTTCGCCGACAAGCTCCACCTGCCTATTGGCTTCGAGTTCGCGCCGGGCGGAGTCTATGTGTCACAGGAGCCGCACCTTGTGTTCCTCGCCGATACAAACGGCGACGACAAAGCGGATGTCCGCGAGGTGGTGCTGACCGGTTTCGACTCCCACGATACGCACCACGCGATCAGCGCTTACGCCGCCGATGCCTCCGGCGCATTCACGATGTGCGAAGGTATCTTCCTCCATTCGAATGTGGAAACTCCCTACGGTCCGGTGCGCGGCGTGGATGGCGGTTTCTATCGTTTCTGCCCTCAGACAACCAAGCTCGAGCGGACGATCCAGATGGGTATCCCGAACCCATGGGGCTTCGCCTACGATGCATGGGGTCAAGATTTCTTGATCCACACATCCGGACCCACGTGGAACTGGGCTTTACCTGTCTCACTAAATCCCACCTCTTATGGCGCGCAGGCCCCAGGCACCCCCGATCTGGTGCCGGGAGGCCAGTCCGTTCGCCCGACATCCGGCCTTGAATTCGTCTCCTCCCGCCATTTCCCCGATGAGGTGCAAGGCGATGCTCTGATCGGCAACGCGATCGGATTCCTCGGGCTGAAGCAACACTCCATCGTGGAGGACGGTACTGGCTACAAAACTGGCTTCCGTCACGAGTTAATGAAATCATCCGACGGAAACTTCCGCCCCGTCGATTTCGAGTTCGCCCCGGACGGTTCGTTGTATGTCATCGACTGGCACAACGTTCTCATCGGGCACATGCAGCACAACGCCCGCGATCCGCTGCGCGACCACGTCCACGGCCGCATTTACCGCATTACTTATCCCGCCCGTCCACTGGTGAAACCCGCTGCTGTGGACGGTGCACCCATCGCCGCTCTTCTGGAAAACCTCAAACTCCCTGAATACCGCACCCGCTACCGCAGCCGCCGCGAACTTCGTGAGCATCCTGTGGATCAGGTCATACCTGCCGTGCAAAAATGGGTCGCTTCGCTCGACGCAAACGATCCGAACAATGCCCACCAACAGCTTGAAGCTCTGTGGGTCACATGGGGCATGAACGCGGTAGATACGGATCTGCTCCGCAAACTTATTGTCCACTCTGATCACCGCGTCCGCTGCGCCACCGTGCGCGTGCTACGCTACAACTTCGACAAGTTTTCCGATACCCTCGACCTTCTGAAAAAAGCAGCATCGGATGACCATGGTCGCGTGAGGCTGGAAGCAGTGATCGCTGCCACCTGGTATAACAAAAGCGGGGCTTTGGAAGTTGTGAACATCGCCCAAGGAAAAGGCGCGGATGGTTGGTCTCAGAAACCCATCGAAGCCGCAACTGCAAGACTGCAAGGTAAAGTGGAGAAAAAGGAGATCGAAAACCCGCTGCCTCCGATCCCGGAACACCTCACCGATTTGGAAAAAGAAGCTTTCAAAGCAGGCCATGAAGTTTATTTCCGCGACGGTCACTGCGCTACCTGCCACCAGAAAGACGGCAAGGGTCTCGACCCCGCCTTCCCGCCGCTCCATGACAGCATTTTCGTCCACGGCAATCCCGAGCGACTCATCAAACTGACCCTGCACGGTGTCATGGGTCCCTTTGAACTCCACGGAAAAAAATACGACGGCCAAGTGCCGATGACCCCTTTCGGTGGAATGCTCAATGACAAGGAAATGGCAGCAGTCCTCACCTATGTCCGTAACCATTACGGCAACAAGGCCAGCGCCATCACCCCGGAGCAGGTCGCGAAAGTTCGTGACGCTACCAAGGAGATGAAAGGTTTCTATCAGATGGACGCTCTCTTGAAGGAGCATCCGCTGGAAAAATAACCCAACAATGTGCGGCCCAGAGCCCTTTAATTACGGTTTTAGAAATTCCAGTAAATCCGCGCGGCTTTTCACGAGATCTGGCGGGTTGATGTAGAACATGTGTCCGGCATCGTAGTAGGTAAAAGTGAATTGCTTGCGGATCTCTTCGGGCAGATCCAATTCCTGCCTGAGAGAGTAGGGGACTCCTTCTGGCGGAGTCGCAAGATCCGCGTGCGCTCCCATTACCAAGACACGTAGCTTGGGATTATCGCGGATCGCGGAGGAGAGTCGCCCCGTGAGATTCACGATGCGGTTATCCGAACCAAAACTCCACGGGCCGACTTTTCCCGTGAGGACTTCATAATGCGAATCTTCCTGCCAGCCGAGTTCGTCGCCGAGATAGGCAAGCATCGCGGTCGAGAACGCTCCGATCGCTAGTGAATAAGAAGGATCGTATTCCGCGGAAGTCGCGTTCGGATCCGTCGTTGCCCAAGCGACGCGCGCATCAAAACGCCCGATGACCTTGCCTTCCTCACGCAGTAATTCCTTGCGGAACTCAAAGGGATCGATCCTAAGGCTTTTCCGTATCCAAGTCTCCACCGGTATCCCCGTGAGCTTGGAAAGTTTCGCGGCGACCGCTTCCTTTTCCGCGCTTGGTATTTCGTTGCCTTTCATCAGAGCCACCCCGTATCCGCCGAATGCAAACTCACGCGCCTCCCGCAGGATTTCCTCACGTTCGCCTTGAATTTTTTTATGAAAATGAGCCGTGGTGGCGAAGGTCGGCAGGAAAACTTGATCAGCGAGATGGCTGCCCTGCGCGCCGATCAGGGTGCGGTAATCAAGCAGCGAAGAGAGCAAAATTACCCCGTTCAGGCTCATCCCATAACGCTCCTGCAGATGCTGGGCCAGTCCCGCAGCACGGATCCCGCCGTAGGACTCACCACACAGATATTTCGGCGAAGCCCAGCGCTTGTGCTCCGTCATCCAGATACGGATGAAATCGCCCACTGAATCGATGTCCTGTTGCAGTCCGTGGAAATCCTTGGGATTACCGTCCTTTTCCGCGCGGCTGTAGCCGGTGGAAACCGGGTCGATGAAGACAAGGTCGCAGACATCAAGCATGCTCAAGTCGTTATCGATCAGCCGGGCAGGGGGTTCCACGGGCTGCGTGCCGTCGCCGGGAAAAGCGATACGCTTCGGCCCCAGAATCCCGAGGTGCAACCAGACGGACGACGAACCAGGCCCGCCGTTGAAGGCAAACATCACCGGCCTGTCCTTCGTGTCCTTGATCCCATCACGGGTGTATGTGATGTGGAAAACGGAGGCTTTTGCATCTCCTTTGTCATCGCGTAGAACCAGCTTTCCGGTCGTGGCAGTGTAGGGAACCGATTGACCAGCGATGGTAACCTTGGACTTGATCGAAACAGGCTCAGGCTTTTTTGCGGATTCTTCCTTGGTATCCGGTTTTTTCGGCTCATCAGCGGGCTTTTCCTGGGCGGAAACAGGATGAAGCAGAGCGATGGCGAGCAGGATGTGTAATGTGCTGAAAGACATTTTCATGATCACGCGGATATTCGTCCGAAAACAGCTTTTGCAAAGCGGGAACATCAGTCATTTTCTCGGGGCGATGGATGGAATCCTAATATCTACCCACACGGGACAGGCGGCACGACCTTTTCTCGGTGAAATCGCGCGCCTGCGCATCGCGGTTTTTCGGGAGTTTCCATATCTCTACGACGGCTCGCTGGGATACGAGATGAATTATCTAGAGGGATACGTTTCCTCGGATCACAGCCTGATCGTCCTAGCGAACTGCGGCGCGGACATCGTCGGTGTCTCGACTGGGATTCCGCTCGCCGTTGCCGACGAGGTTTTCCGCAAACCCGTTGAATCCGCCGGACTCGATCCCGGGGATATTTACTATTTCGGCGAATCCGTGCTGCTGCCAGATTTCCGTGGACAGGGCCTCGGCCACCGGTTTTTCGACGAGCGCGAAAAGCATGCGGCAAAGCTCGGATTCCGCAGCACCGGTTTTTTCTCTGTGATCCGCGCCGACAACCATCCACTGCAACCGCCTCAATACCGTTCGAATAACGTATTCTGGCAAAAGCGCGGTTACTACCCGCAAGACGCGATAATTGCGCGTTTTCCTTGGAAACAGCTCCAAGAGCCACAGGAGACCCTCCACGAACTCGTTTTCTGGCTCAAGACGCTTTCCTGATTCCTCCTCGAAATTCAGGTGGGTTACAACTTGTTACAATATATGTAATCCAAAGTCGGCTATTCCGCTGCATATTTACAATATCTGCAATTGATCTGATCAGGTCATCTCTCGCCACCCCATCGCCGAAAAATTCCCATCGCGTCTAGCATATCGGGTGTTTACGTTGCAGACATGTCAAATGACGGCACGAACCGCAGATACTGGCTGGATCAAGCTTCCACGCTATCACGGCGAATCAACCTCGGTTGGTTCCTCCAATCGCTTTCCGCGCCATTGCTGATCGTTTCTGTTCTCGGAGCTATCGCCACGCTGATCTTGCGACGTGAGTTTTCCGAAATTCCGCTGGGAGTAATTGGGATTTCACTGGGCGCTTGTCTGCTGGTCACGGCTGTCATGGCATTTGTTCTAGCGGCCAAGCGTTTCGAGAAACCCGAACAAGCGCTCGTTAGAATCGAGATCGATGCCGGTTTGCATTCCGCGCTTTCCGCCGCACATACCGGAGTTTCTCGGTGGCCCTCTCCGCCATACGTCCTGCCGGAGAGCTTGAAATGGCATTTACTGAAAACCATCGCTCCACCACTCGGGGCGTTCGCACTGCTCGCTCTAGGCATGCTGGTTCCTATCAGCGCGCGGCAGCCCGCCCCCCCCGCCCCTTCCAGCCAGCCTCAGGCCTGGTCGCAGATCGACTCCCAGCTCGAGCAGCTCGCCGAGGACGCGATGGTCGATGAAGAATACATCGAGGAAGTCGAAAAACGGCTGGAGGAACTTCGTGCGCAGGAAGAAGACGAATGGTTCAGTCACGCCTCGCTGGAAGCCACGGACAGCCTTGAGGAGTCGCACAATTCCAACATGGAAAAGCTGGATAGCGACCTTTCCGAAGCCGGAAACGCCCTCGAGGCCCTTGCGGAAAATGCCGAAAAACTCAACGCCCAGCAGAAGCAAAAGCTCGCCGAGCAGTTCGAACAAGCGCTCGATGGACTACAAAACGGAGCCATGAAACCGAACCCGGAACTCCTCGATCAACTATCTAAAATCGATCCCAACGATCTCGGAAAACTCACCCCGGAGCAAATGAAACAGCTCAAGGAGGGCATGGAAAAGCTCAAGGATTCGATGGAAAAATGTAAGGATTGCCAAGGCGGCCAGGGCCAAAGCGATTGGGAAGACCAGCTCCTTGGAGAGGGCGAAGGTGAGGATAAGGGAGAGGACGAATGCGAAAATCCGGGCTCCGGTGGCATCAATCGTGGCCCCGGTCACGATCCTAACGTGCTGCGCGGAGGCAAAGATCCCCTTGACGTTGGCGAACTCACCGGGCTCAACGCCGAAGATCTCTCTCGCGCCATCCCCGGCGATCTCCTCCAGCTCCAAGACGGCAAGCATAGCGTGGACGAATCCGCGTCGAATGCCGCCGCCGGTGGCGCCGCCGCTCAGGGCAAAGGCGGTGACCGCGTCTGGCGCGACTCACTCGCCCCCGAAGAGCAGCGCGCGCTTAAGAGATACTTCGAGTAGTCATGGCAGCGCCCGTCATCCGCCCTGCCTTTCTCAGATTTTGTTGGGCGTGGCGGATGCAATCTGCCGCCACAAATCATTCGATGATCTGCCCGTCTTTAATGATCAGCGTCCGATCCCCTACTTTCGCGAGATCTTGATCATGGGTCACAACAATCAGCGTAACTCCATGTTCATCAGCGAGTTTCAAAAGTATTTCCATAATTTCCTTACTCGTATTTGAATCAAGGTTACCGGTGGGTTCATCCGCGAAAAGCACCGCTGGCTGGTTCACAATCGCCCTAGCGATCGCCACCCGTTGCTGCTCACCGCCGGACATTTCGGCGGGCAAGTGATCGGCCCGTTCCTTAAGACCCACCCGCTCCAGCGCGATCAGCGCCTCCTCCGTGCGGTTGATTCCAGCGATCGCTCCGGGCACCGCCACATTCTCCACGGCGGTCAGTTCGGGCAGGAGGTGGTAGTTTTGGAAAACATAGCCGATCGATTGGTTGCGGAATTTTGCCTGTGCCTTCCGCCCCAGCGAATAGAGATCCGTTCCAGCGATGCGCACGATCCCCCGCTCCGGTTTTTCAAGCCCCGCGAGCGTGTAGAGCAACGTCGTCTTCCCCGCGCCGCTTGGCCCGCATAGGAATACTTTTTCGCCTTTGGCGATGCTCAGGTTCACCCCGTGCAGCACCTCAATGGATTTCTTTCCGATCCGGTATCCCCGGTGCAGGTCATGCGTTTCGATCATTGCCTCGCTCACTCCGCCAAGATGCACCGCCCTCGCCGTTCAGGAAGCAATTTTTGGGGTTTGAAGTTTAAGGTTTAAAGTTTCATGTCACCCGCCATAGAAACGGCCATGACCCAACCCGTTATCCTCTTCTCCGGACAAGGCGCTCAGAAAACCGGCATGGCCCGCGATTGGATCGAGTCCTCCGCGACCGCCCGCGCTCTCGCCCGCCAGGCCGATGAATCGCTCGGCTACTCCCTCACTTCCATCATGTTCGATGGTCCGGAGGAAAGCCTGACCGCCACCTCGCGCTGCCAGCCCGCCCTTTACCTCCATGGCCTGATCGGGCTCGCTTTGCTGAAAGAGCGACTGCCAAACTTCCAGCCTGCCGCCGCCGCTGGTCTCTCGCTCGGCGAATTCACCGCCCACGCGGCCGCCGGGACTTTCTCTTTCATCGACGGCCTGAAGCTCGTCTCCCAGCGCGGCACTTTCATGGAGGAATCCTGCAAGGCGACCGACGGAGCCATGGCCGCTCTGATCGGTGGTGAGGAGGAAAAAATCCGAGAGCTCGCCGCCGCCACGGATGTCGATGTGGCCAACCTTAACGCCCCCGGCCAGATCGTACTTTCCGGAGCCAGCGCGAATATCGATGCCGCGGTGGCGCAGGCCAAGGACTTCGGCATCCGCCGCGCGGTCAAGCTCAACGTCGCCGGAGCCTACCACTCCCGCCTGATGGCCGCCGCCCAGGAAAAACTCGCCGCCGAGCTCGCTGGAACCGCCATTACCACGCCATCTATCCCCGTGGTCGCGAATTTCACCGCATGCCCCGTTTCCTCAGTGGATGAAATCCGCTCAACCCTGACCTCCCAGGTCACAGGATCCGTGCGTTGGATCGAATCCATCCAGCATCTCGTCGCCCAGGGCCACACGCTCTTCATCGAGATCGGCCCCGGAAAGATTCTTGCCGGACTAGTTGCGAAAATTGCTCCCGACGCTACCGTCGTTTCAGTTGAGGACATCCCCTCGCTAGAAGCTGCAGTCGAGAAACTTTCCTGAACTTCCCTGGGAGGCGCACGACCTCCGGATAAAAGATTTTCAACCACAGATGAACTCAGATTTACGCAGATGGAAGATTGGATGAAATGCAGAGATGGGCTTTGAAATCCTCGCCACCCAATTCTTCATCCCTCTTCAATCTGCGTCCATTTGCGTCCATCTGCGGTTAACCTCTCTTCCTTAGAATTTAAAATTTAAAACTTAGAGTTTCACCCCCCATGCTCCCCACTTCCCTTCGCGACGACTTCCCTATCCTCGGGGAAACCGTCAACGGTCGTCCGCTCGTTTACTTAGATAACGCGGCGACCTCGCAGAAGCCGTCCGCCGTGCTGGATGCCTCACGGCATTATTACGAGGCAGTGAACTCGAACATTCACCGCGGCACCCATTTCCTCGCCCGCGCCGCCACCGCCGCCCACGAAGCGGCACGCGAATCGGTGGCCACCCACCTAAACGCGAACTCGCCCGACGAGATCATTTTCACCTCGGGCGCCACCGATGGCATCAACCTGGTCGCCAACATCCTCCCGCTTTCCCCCGGCGACGAGATCCTGATTTCCACCCTCGAGCATCACTCGAACATCGTCCCTTGGCAGATGCTCGCGGAGAGAAGCGGAGCGAAAATCGTCGTGATTCCCTGCGATGAAAGCGGAGTCCTCGACCAAACCGCCTTCGCAGCCCTCCTATCCGCGAAAACAAAAATCCTCGCCCTCACCTGGGTTTCCAACGCATTTGGCACCGTGAATCCCGTCCGGGAAATGACCGCCGCCGCAAAGAGATACGGAGCTATCGTCCTGATCGATGCCGCACAGGCCATCCCTCACCTAGCGATCGATGTCCGCGATCTCGGAGCTGATTTCATCGTCTTTTCCGGCCACAAGGTCTATGCGCCCACCGGCATCGGCGTGCTGTGGGGCAGGCTCGATCTCCTGTCATCCCTACCGCCATGGAAGGGCGGCGGGGAGATGATCAAGGAAGTAACTTTCGAAGGCACCACTTACAACGATCCCCCTTTCAAATACGAAGCCGGAACCCCGAACATCGAGGGAGCCATCGCCCTCGCCGCCGCGTTGGATTACGTGAAAACGATCGGTATCGATTCGATCCACAGTCACGAGCAGGAACTCATCGCCGCCGCAGCAACAGCCCTTTCCGAAATCCCCGGCATCCGCCTCTATGGTCCGACCGAACGGATCGGCGCGCTTTCCTTCGCGATCGAAGGCGTCCACCACTACGACCTCGGCACGCTCATCGACCAGATGGGCGTCGCCGTCCGCACCGGCCATCACTGCTGCCAACCCCTCATGGCACGCTTCGGCATCACCGGCACCACCCGCGCCTCCTTCGCCCTCTACAACACCATGGAGGACATCGACGCTCTCGCCACCGCAGTAAAAAAAGCCGCCACCATGCTGAGCTGAACATTGACAGCAACCCATATTGACAGGAATATTGCTGCATGAAAACCACCATCGACCTGCCCGAGGAAGTGATCCGGCGCGCCAAAATCACGGCGATCCAGCGCAAGACGACTCTCAAGGAACTGATTCATCGATCATTGCTGCGCGAGATGGGTGAACCCGCACATCCGAAACCTGATCCCAAGGAGATGGCCGAAGTTTTTGCGCGTGGCCACAATATCGATATCCCCGTGGGACGCTTCGACCGCGAGCAGGCGCAACGTTATCCAACGCCTCCATCGCAAACGCTTTCGAAAGATGAGTTTCCCTATGTGATTGATGAAACAACAGGCATGGCAGTTTCGCGCTCGCTGAATACTCCGGGCTTCGTGCCACCTACTGCGGATGAATCTCAAGCAATGATTGAACGTGCCAACGAGGAGGAGGATCTGCGCCGTGCCGGGCTACTTCGTTGATACCAATGTCTGGATTGCTTATTATTTCAGAGGCCATCCACATAACGCCATCGCCGCAGAGTTCATGCGTAGAAGATCGGTGAAAGAACCTGCAAGTCTCACTCGCGCCGTAGAGCAGTCTTTCCTCCGGCTTCTCACCAATGCGGCCTTATGTCGTGGTTACGATTCTCCTGTGATCAGCAATCCCATGGCGGTGGATATTCTCGAAGAATGGCGTGACCAGCCTCACATCCGTTGCCTCGATGCCGAACCCGAAGGCACCCGAGAACTTTGGCTCAAACTCGCCGCCGTCCCATCCCCATCTCCCAAGGTATGGATGGATGCCTATCTTGCTGCCTTCGCCATCCGCGCCGGACTTCCTCTTGCCACATTTGATACCGAT
This sequence comes from Prosthecobacter debontii, assembly GCA_945869855.1. Taxonomy (GTDB): domain Bacteria; phylum Verrucomicrobiota; class Verrucomicrobiia; order Verrucomicrobiales; family Akkermansiaceae; genus Luteolibacter. Next base: position 2,552 of record CAMBQC010000056.1, on the reverse strand, counting down.
TTTCGCGGCTTCGAAGCCGAAGGACTCCGGCTAAACCTCCTCTCCGCTTGAATACAAAAACTGCCGCTACCAAATCTCCTACTGGGATGCCGCCGTCCTGGCCGCCGCCATGGAACTCGGTTGCACAAAGCTCTACACCGAAGACCTCAACCACGGACAGGCCTACGAATCCGTGCACGTCATCAATCCCTTTGTCTGAACCTTGCCATCTTCACAGCACTCTCTCTTCTTTGGAGTTTAAAATTTAAAGTTTAAAGTTTATGAAAATCGTCCTCGGTATTACCGGATCCATCGCCGCCTACAAGGCGGCCGACCTCGCTTCCCAGCTTGTGAAAGCGGGGCATGAGGTTCACACCGTCATGTCGCGCTCGGCGTGTGAGTTCATCACTCCACTAACGCTCCAGACCCTCACCCGCCATCCGGTGCTCGTTTCGCTGGAGGACGAGAAGGACTCATGGAAACCCGGCCACATTGAACTCGCCGACAGCGCCGATCTGCTTCTCGTCGCGCCCGCCTCGGCAAACTGCCTCGCCCATTTCGCCCACGGCCTCGCGACCGATCCGCTCGGCTCGATTTATCTCGCACTCCCCCGCCCCACCCGTATACTCATCGCTCCCGCCATGAACGGGAAAATGTGGCTTCACCCCGCCACGCAACGCAACATTACCCAGCTCAAGCAGGACGGCTGCACATTCATCGGTCCCACCGAAGGCGACCTCGCCTGCGGTTACCAAGGAATCGGCCGCCTTGCGGAGATTTCTGAAATTCTGGCGGCGGTGGGGTGAAAAGTTCAGCCCGGGATGAGATCCTTGACGGCGTCCCTCTCCTCCAGCAACTCGTTGATCGTGGCGTCGATTTTACTTTGAGAAAACTCGCTGACTGGCACGCCCTGGACGATTTCCCATGAGCCGTCCGCCTTGGTGCGGATCGGCATGGAGGCCATGATGCCCTTGGCGATGCCGTAGGAGCCGTCCGAGCAGATGGCTACGGAGTGCCAATCGCCTTCCGGGGTCGGAGTGATGAGGCTTTTCACGGTATCCATAGCAGCGTTGGCTGCGGAAGCGGCGGAGGAGGCTCCGCGGGCAGCGATGATGGCCGCACCGCGCTGCTGGACGGTCTTGATGAACTCGCCCTCGAACCATGCGGTGTCGCTGATGAAATCGGTAACGGGCTTGCCCTTGATCTTCGCGTTGGTGAAATCGGGATACTGTGTGGCGGAGTGGTTGCCCCAGATGCAGAGATTGGTCACATCCGAGCAATGCACGCCGGCCTTCGCTGCGAGCTGGCTTTTGGCGCGGTTTTCATCGAGGCGGGTCATCGCGAAAAAGCGGTCGTTCGGGATGCCTTCCGCGTTGTTCATCGCGATCAGGGCGTTCGTGTTGCAGGGATTTCCCACCACCAGCACGCGCACATCCTTCGCCGCCGAGCGGGCGATGGCCTGGCCTTGGCCGGTGAAAATCTTGCCATTGATACCCAGCAGATCAGCGCGCTCCATCCCCGCCTTGCGCGGCACGGAGCCGATCAAAAGCGCCCAGTTTGCGCCCATGAAACCCTCGTCGAGATCCGTCGTCGCCACTACCTCACGCAGCAGCGGGAACGCACAGTCATCCAGCTCCATCACCACGCCTTTCAGCGCAGGTAGGCCCGGCTCGATCTCGATCAGGCGGAGGTTGACGGGCTGGTCTTCGCCGAAGACGAAACCTGAGGCGATGCGGAAAAGGATGGCATAGCCGATCTGGCCGGCCGCTCCCGTAATGGATACGGTGATAGGTGATTTCATTAGGATAGTGTAGGCGGGTGCACATCTAAGCTGTGGGCCTTTCCGCTGGCTAGCGGAAATTTGTTTTGGGGAGAAGAGAACCACGGATGGACGCGGAGAAACACGGATAAGACTTTGTAGGCGAATGCTCTTGGCAACGCAGGTGCCAAAGCCGGCTATCTCCGCTTCGCTTCGGTTGTGGTTCGAATTTCTGCTCAACCTCTCCTGATCTTCGATCCGCTGAAGAAAATCGTCATGCGATAGACGCGCTTGTGGCGGGTGGTGATCTCGCCGGTGGTGAGATCGACCTTTTCCGGGATCTCTAGGCGGTGGATATCGACCATGGCCTGAAAGCCCCGCTCGGAGAAGATATCGATGAGCATGGCCACGGCAAGAGTGTCGTGGAAAAGGGTTTCCTCGGTGTTGATCGTGGCGCGGCCGGTGACGGCGTAGCGCATGATGACGGGCATCATCTTTTCCTGGACGAAGTGAACTACAGCCTGAAGTAGTTCACGGTGCTGCACTTGGTATCCGTCGAGGCGGTTCACGAGTTCCTGCCGCGCTTGGAGCACGATCTCATCCGCCAGCGGGATGTGGCGCAGTGTGTCGTAGGTGCGTGGATCGAGTTCCAGCGAGCTCTGGTAATCAAGCTCGCGGATGATGTTCCGCCGCACTTCCTCGACGGGTGCCTGAGCGTTGATGAAATGGTAGTGAAAAATTTGCTTCAGTGAGACGAGCGCGTCGTAGGTCTTTTCCTTAAAAGTGCGGTAGCGGTTGCGGGCGAGTTCGGGAT
>CAMBQC010000055.1 GCA_945869855.1 Prosthecobacter debontii | reverse complement strand
CGTCCACAATGGTGGCCGGCACACCGGCAATCCCCCAAGCAGTGCGCTCCTCGAAGGTAGCGTCTGGCGGCGGGGTAAAATCTGGCCTCGTGCTGAAAAGGATCGCGTCTGCCCGCCCGTTGAAACCGGTTAGATCGCGCAGGCCTAGCGTCATTTCTCCTGCCTTGAGCGCAATATCCCCCGCAAGCTGCCATGACCACACAGCCTCGCCGCCGCCGAGCTCGTTCGCCATCGGTTCGCCGTTCACCGTGACCTTGAAAAGCCCCGCGCTCGCTGGACGGTCGAGGCGCTTCGTCCAGTCAATCGTCCGCACCCAGACGCGGTAGTCGCCATCCTCGGGAACCGTAACCTTGGTGGTCGCATCGGCGACGGGCTTGCCGAGACCGTGAGCGTTAAGGTATGTCGAGCCCATCGACTCGATGAACTGGGTGTCGATCCCCCACCCTCCCTTGTTGGCAAATTGTTCCGCCTCCACCAAGAATGTAGCCGCATGAACGCGACTGATCACTAACAGGAAGATTAGGATGATAGAAGGTTTCATGTTCATGGCGGTAACGATAATTTCTTGAGGAATATTACAAGTTTTTTCCACTCATCTCTCTCATTGACTTACTCGGATCATGAATTCTTGAGTAGAATCCACATGGTTCAGTAGAGCCCAAAAATAAGGAGCTCGTTTTACCTAGATACAGAAACTTTATTTTCAGTAATACACTTTACACCATGAGTCTGAGCTTGAGAGCAACGCTTTTCCACTGCATGATTTCCCACGCTTCGTGACCGTCGCACAATTCATAGCCAAGCAGACAAGGCTGGGAAAACGCTATGCCAAAGGCGTCCTTCGCCGTGGCGAGGTGTTCCTAAACGAATCCCGCATCACTGACGGTTCAAAGGACCTTGGCAAATTTGACCAGCTCAAGGTAGCGGGAAAAATTATCCAATCCCATGTCCCGCGCTATCTCCTATTGCACAAACCTGTCGGCATCCTCTCCGCCAATTCAGACCCCACGCACCGTACAGTCGTCGATCTAATCCGCGAACCGTGGGCCCGCGAACTTCATATCGCCGGTCGGCTTGACCGCGCGACGACGGGCTTGGTCATTCTCACCAATGACAGCACTTTCTCGGAGTCACTTACCCAGCCGGAACACAAGGTTCCGAAAACCTATCACGTCGATACCGAGCATTCCATCACCGGCGAGGCCATCGCGGCATTTCGCGGCGGCATGTCCTTCGCTAAGGAAAAGATCCGTACTCATCCCGCGCTTGTCATACAGCTTTCGGAAAACTCCTGCCGACTTACCATCTTCGAGGGCAAGCACCACCAGATCAAACGCATGTTCCTGCGCTTCGGAATTCGCGTAACGAAACTCCACCGCGAATCTATCGGACCTTATGTATTGCCATCAGACCTTGCTGCCGGAGATTACATCACATTTGCAAAACCCCTCCCAAAGTAAGCAACTAATGTGCATGGATGAGGAAATTCAAGTCATTCGTAATGTGAAGTGATATTTTGGTACTACACGTGATGCTAATATTTTCGACTATGCACTTTCCTTGTAGTGAGGCTCAATTTAGCGCATTCCACTCCTCTTCGGTGGCGGGCGCTTTCTGGTATTCCATGATGATCTTCCAGCAGTCGTCCTTCTTCAGAAGCAGGGCTTCGAGGTGGATGTATTCGTGTTTCATTTCTCCATCGCCCACGCGAAAAGAGTAGAGCAAGATGGCTGTCTCGTGAGCGGTCGTCGCGTCACCTAGGCGCTGAGAAAAGCGGAACGTGGCGCTTGATTCGCGCACACCGGATTTCGTGTCATCGAATTCCGTTTTCCACCGCGCCAGAGCTTGGGTCAGCGGGTAGCTCAGTTTTTTCGTCCCGGTGACCAACACGGCCTCGGCATGACATGTCGCGGAGTATCCTTCGAAATCGCCCTCTTTGACCGTACGTGAAACCTCCGCCCAAAATTGATCTAATTCCGCAAGCCTCGCCGCTTCCTGATCGGCACTGGCGGTTATCGGAAAAGCGAGTATTACGATGAGCAAGAGAATCATTTTCATAGGTGTCAGTGATTACCGGAAAGTTCTCGCAGAAATGCACGTAGGCTTCAACGTTTTCCGAACACCGCGACGAACAATGTCTTTAGCCAAAATCCTCACCGCCCTCGTGATCACATTAAGCTCCCTGATCGCAGCGGAGAAATTCCATGAAGCGGATGTTGTGGTTTACGGAGATGCCTCGGGCGGTGTGGCCGCCGCGATTCAGGCGGCGCGGATGGGAAAATCCGTGATCCTCGTTTCCCAATACGGCCACCTCGGCGGGCTCACCAGTAGCGGGCTTGGCTTCTCGGACATCGGCAACCCCGCCATCCTCGGCGGCATTTCCCGCGAGTTTTACCATCGCCTCTACATGCACTATCAGGACGATGCAGCGTGGACATTCGAGGAGCGCGGCAAATTCAAAAACATCGGCCAAGGCAAGGTCAAAGCCCTCGATTCGAAAACCGAACTCGCCTCCACCTTCGAGCCGAAGGTCGCGGAGGCGCTCTTCGACACCATGGCCAAGGAGGCGGGCGTGAAAATCATCAAGGGTCGCATCAACCTCGCGAAGGGCGCTGAGAAATTCGGCAAGCGTATCACCTCCCTGCTCCTCGAAGGCGATGTGACCGTGAAGGGAAAAATGTTCATCGACGCCTCCTACGAGGGCGACCTGCTCCCATCCGCTGGCGTATCTTTCACCCTCGGCCGCGAAGCGAACGCCCAATACAGCGAAAATGTCAACGGCATCATCGGCGTCATGCAGGAAAACCAGTTACCCAACGGCATCGATCCCTACGTGAAAAAAGGCGAGCCCGCGAGTGGCCTGCTCCCCGGTGTGAACCCGGACATGGGCGGCGAGGTCGGCGACGCCGACGACAAGCTGCAAGCCTATTGCTACCGGATGGTGATGACCAACGTCCCGGAAAACCGCGTCCCCATCGAGAAGCCGGCGACTTACAACGAGGCCGATTTCGAAATCCTTTTCCGAGCCATCGAAGCGGGTCAGAAAGGCGGTTTTTTCAAGACTTCCCCGATACCGAATCACAAGACCGACTCCAACAACACCGGCGGCATTTCCTGCGACTGGATCGGCGGCAACTACGGCAAGGGATGGAACTGGGCGACCCTGAACCACACCGAACGCGAAGCCCTCGCGGCCAAACACCGTGACTGGCAGCTTGGGCTAGTCTGGACTTTGCAGAACCATCCGCGAGTGCCGGAAGCCATCCGGAAAAGCACGGCACCATGGGGCTTGGCGAAAGACGAGTTCCCTGACAACGGCCACTGGCCCTACAACCTCTACGTCCGCGAGGGGCGGCGCATGATATCCACTTTTGTGATGACCGAAAATCACTGCAAGCGCACCATCCCTGTCGAATATCCCGTTGGCATGGGAGCCTACACGCTCGATTCCCACAACACGCAGCGCTTCGTCCACAACGGCATGGTGAAAAATGAGGGAGAAATCCAATCTTATCTTCGGGGCAAACCCTACGGAATCTCCTACCGTTCCATCGTACCGAAGATTGGTGAATGCGAAAACCTGCTGGTGCCATGGGCACTTTCCGCCACGCATATCGCCTTCGGATCGATCCGCATGGAGCCGGTTTTCATGATCCTCAGTCAAAGTGCAGGCACTGCGGCCTGCATGGCCATCGACGCGGGCACCTCCGTCCAGGACGTGCCATACGCCGATCTCCGCGCGCGCCTGATCAAGGACGACCAGCGTCTCGAATACGCCGAATGACGGTCAGTCGCGACCGCGTCCCCGGCGATCATCACCCCACATCGGGCGACCGCTGAGCAGACGCTGTTTCATGTCGTCGTTAATGGAATCGGTGCCGTTGATGAATTCGGTGGCGGCGGCTTTGTCCTCCTGCATCCAGCGGGCGGCCACGATTCCTGTCGCCCTATTCCTGCTGCCCTCGTTGGTGATCATGCCGGCCACCTCGACAAGTTCAGCGGGCTTGGATGAGCGGTTGCTCCAGATGTAGCTTTCCGCGGCGCTGTCTTTTACATCGGGCGAAGTCTGGGCTTTGATGAAACCGACCGCCGCATTGTTGTTCGATGACGCCCAGATCGGCATGACCTCGCGCATGGAGTCAATCTTCGCATCGTCATCGTCAAGGCTGCTGAGCCAATCGATCGATCCCTGCACATCCGATCTCGCGTAATTTTTGGCGACGGTAGGAACCGCATCTCGCCGGGCATCCGCATCGGTCATTTTGGAAATCTCGGCGGCGGCGCTGACAGGATCGCTTTGCGCCAGGCCTTCGATCGCGGCGGACATGGCTCCGCCCCTTTGATCCTCGGGCAAGCCGTTCGCCCATGCCGCCGCTTCGGTGAAACTCTTCGCGCCCCATTGCCGGGCGATTGTTTCATAGGCGCCGCCCTGATCGTCTGCGGCCATGCCGCCCACCATCTCCGCTGCTTTCGCAGGGTCGGATTTCGCGACCTGTGCAATCACCGCTGTCATCGCGTCGGCGTTGTTCGATTTCAAGCCAGCAGCCCACTCCATGGCGCCCGCCGGATCCTGTTTCGCCCATTCGCCGGCGATAATTCCCGCCGCACCTTGCCCGCCTATCCCACGGGCTCCACGCCCGCCCATCATGTTCATCATCGCGAACTGGGCGGGATTCTCCGTGTAGTATTTCGCGGCATTGACCGGGTCCGTGCTGGCCCAACCCTGCAATACGGTGGGGCGCACGAACGCCCCTGCGAAGCCCATCGTGTCGGTGAATGACATCGCCGCTGTTGGATCGACCTCAGCCCATTTTCCGAAAAGAAGGACGGACGCTAGGATGCGCTCATTGAAAGGGAGAGCTTCAAGTTTTTCTGCCTCGGTAACGAACTGGTAGGCGCTGAGGTTCGAGTAGAAATCGAGCAGGCCTTGGATGCGGTTGCTCTGGCCGGGTCTTTGGTAGATATCCTCAACAGAACGGGCTTTCTTTTCACGGGCGGAAACGCCGACGCCGCCCGTGCCCGACCGATCTCCCGAGCGCGTCCTGGCATTTGCTTCGGCACCCGCCGCATCACCTGCGGCGCCTGCACCCGATTTTCCCACGCCGAAACCGATACCTAGCCCGATTGCCAACGCCACTCCCGAAATCAATAGATTCGCTTTCATGATTTTATTAACCTGACTCAAACCCCAGAGATAGGAAGAAGTTTCGGGAATATCCCCACGAAAAAGCCGCACCATACGATGCGGCTTTTTAGGATTTGAACTTTTCGGATTAACGCTTGGAGAACTGGAAGCGAGCGCGAGCGCCGGGACGACCGGGCTTTTTGCGTTCCTTCATCCGCGGGTCGCGGGTGAGGAAGCCTTCCGCCTTGATCAGTTTGCGGTGCGCAGGGTCGAAGAGAGTGAGTGAGCGGGAAATCGCATGACGGATCGCGATAGCCTGTGCGTGCTTACCGCCGCCCTTGACGATGGCTTTCACGTCGAACTTATTGACCATGTTAAGGGTCTGAAAGGGCGCGATCACGGAGTTCTGGAGATCGATCGTTGGAAGGTAATCTTCGAAGGAAAGACTGTTGATAGTCATTTCTCCGGTTCCTTCGCTGACCCAGACATGGGCGACCGCGGTCTTGCGGCGGCCGGTGGAGCTTTTAATTTCGGTGGCAGGCATGATGATAATTGAGAAATATTAAACTCAGCGGATTACGTGGGCGACCGGCTGCTGCGACTCGTGAGGATGCGCCTCGCCAGCATAGACCTTGAGTTTGCCGAACTGGGCACGACCAAGGCGGGTCTTCGGGATCATTCCCCAAACGGCGCGCTCAACCATGAGAACCGGGCGGCGATCACGCAATTTCTGGGCTGTTTCCACGATCTTGCCGCCGACATATCCCGAGAAACGGGTGTAGATTTTGTCGGTCTCCTTGGTGCCGGTGAGCACAACCTGATCGGCATTGATCACGATGACAAAATCGCCGGTGTCAACGTGAGTGGTGAAAGTGGGCTTCTGTTTGCCGCGCAGCAAACGTGCGGCTTCAACAGCTACTTGGCCGAGAACTTTACCCTTGGCGTCGATCACATACCATTTGCGTTCGATCTCGTTTGGCTTGGCAGAAAATGTCTTCATTACTTTGATAGGGAAACATCCTCGGGAGGGTTGTGGGCACGCACCACTCGAAGGGGCGCGAAAGCTAGGCAGCCGTTCCGAGGCTGTCAATGGGGAAATATTCGGAAAATTTAAAAGGCATGAACCTTCCTGTTGATTGGGTTTTCATAGTCCTTGACTTCAATACGGAACGGCAACGGATCGGGATAGTCTGGAGCAGACAAAACCACTTATTCATCGCCCTTTATGGCAAGTTCTAGTTAAATTTACCATAGAAGCTACAGGGAAGTAACGATTAGTAAAATTCAGAAATTGGCACAATTAATGCTTCGCACAATTTCTTTTTTCTGGGACAACTTCGGAGCACACTTACCGCGCCTATGGCCGTAGCCTCGCTCCATCAGTCCCTCTCCCAGTCCCAGACGCTCGCGCCGCAGATGCGTAAGAGCCTTGAGATCCTGCAGGCGAACACCATGGAGCTTTCCCAACTCCTGAGGCAAGCGCTGGAGACGAATCCGACCTTGGAGGACATCACCGAGATTACCTCGCTCGACGAGGATTCGCCCGATTCAGATGAGGCGGACTCGCTGGGATACATGAACGAGAACGACGACGACTGGCGCGAGCGCTCCATCCTCGAAGGCCGCAACAACCAATGGACGCAGGAAGACGAAGAGCGCCGCCAGCGCCTTTATGACAACATCGTCGCACCGCAAACCCTCCAGCAGCATCTCAATTACCAGCTCGATCTCTCGTTGGTCGAACCCGGCATCCGCGAGGCCGCGCGCGCGATCCTCGGATGCCTCGACGACCGCGGCTTCCTCAGGATTTCCATCACGGAAATCGCCGCCACCGATTCGCTCACGCTAAGTAAACTGAAAGCCGCGCACGCTCTCATCAAAACCTTCGACCCGCCGGGCGTCGGCGCGTCCGGCATACCCGAGGCTTTGTTGATCCAGCTCGCGCGCTCATCGGGCACCGAAACCCTCGAATACAAGATTGTACGCGACCACCTGGAAGATTTGGCCAGGAAACGCCATCCGCAGATCGCCCGCACACTGGGTATTACGGTCGAGCGCATTGCGGAGGCGGCGGACAACATCGGCCGCCTTTCCCCGAACCCCGGCGGCGAGTTCGATCCCACCGGCAATCCCTACATCCTCCCCGACGTTGTCATCGAGCGCGACGACAATGGCCGATGGGGCGCGCGGCTTACCGGCGAGCACTTGCCCAGCCTGCGCATCAACGATTTCTACAAGGATATGATCGGCAAAAATGGCGTCGATCCGAAAGCCCGCGCCTTCCTCCGCGACCAGATCCGCGACGGCCGCAGCCTGATCCGCTCGATCTCGTTGAGACAGGAAACCATCCTCGCCATCGCCCACAAGCTCATCGAGCAGCAGCCGGAATTCCTCGCGAAAGGCCCGCGCCACCTGCGCCCGCTGACGATGAACGACATTGCCGACGAGCTCGAACTCCACGCCACCACCGTCTCGCGCGCGGTGGCCGGGAAGTATATCCTCACCCCGCAAGGTCTCATGGAAATGCGCGCCTTTTTCGCCACCGGATACCAGACGGAAGGCGGCGCGGAGGTCTCCAACGCCGGCGTCCGCGAGGCGATCCAACAGCTCATCACCCAGGAGAATCCCGCCAAACCGCTTTCCGACGATGCGATCACTAAGGCACTGCAGAAACAGGGCATCAAGGTCGCCCGCCGCACCATCGCGAAATACCGCGAGCAGCTCAACATCCTCCCTTCCCACCTGCGGAAATCGTTCTGAAACTCACCGCCTTTTCCGGCTTTTCCCTACGCCGCAAGTTTTACGTTTGAAAATGCGGATTTCTGGCCATCCTCCCGCCTCGTGAAAGTCATCGCCGTCGCAAACCAGAAAGGAGGGGTCGGGAAAACGACCACCGCCATGAACCTCTCCCACGCCCTCGCCCTGCGCGGGCAGCGGGTGCTGCTGATGGATCTCGACTCCCAGGCGAACTGCACCAGCGGCCTCGGTATCGAGGCACCGCCGCTGTCCTCCATCTATCCCGTCCTGCTCGGCGAAAAGGATATCCGCGAGCAGTTCATCACCGGTGGCCGCGAGAACCTCACCTTCGTGCCCTCGGAAATGGATCTGGCAGGCATCGAGATCGAGCTCGCCCGCTCCGACGACCACCTCACCCGTCTGCGCGGCATCCTCCAAGGGCTGAAACCGAACGACCTTTTCGAATACTGCATCCTCGACACCCCGCCCTCGCTCGGCGTGCTGATGACCGCCGCCCTCGCCGCCGCCGACGAGATCCTCATCCCGCTGCAATGCGAATGGTTCGGCCTGGAGGGCTTGGCGAAAATTGTCGGCGTGCTCGATGAGATCCGTGGCTCCGGCGCGAACCCCGACCTAGTTCTCGAAGGCATCGTGATGACGATGTATGACGGCCGCACCCTGCTTTCCCGGCAGGTCGTCGAGGAGGTCTCTAATTATTTCCCCAACGAGATGTATCACAACGTGATCCCGCGCACGATCCGCATCGGCGAAGCGCCCTCACATGGAAAAACCATTTTCGAACACGACCCCTCCGGCCTCGGAGCCGCCGCCTACGGAAAACTCGCCGATGAATTCCTAGTCCGCCACGCCCGCGTCGGCCCGCTCCTCGCCGCGAAGTGACCCCCTTTCAGCGTTTCAGTTTTCAGCTTTTCAGTATTTACCTCAATACTCCTCCTCTTCCTCGCCCGGCACCGGCGGGATGAGATCCTCCCTCTCTAACAGCCGCTGCAGATCGAGATCCGCGATGAGATCGGCGGGCGTGCTCCTAACGGTCGATGCGTAAGGCACGATCCGATCCAGCTCCGCGATCGCGCAATGCACCATGGAGACCACGATGTCCGCATCGAATTTCTCGCGTTCGAAAAGGTTGGTCACGCGGAAGACCAGCATCTCGCGATCGAGGTCGTATTCGAAACCGCCGAGCGTGAGTTGCTTGTTGGCGCGCATCAGCAGTTCTAGCAGCGCGGGCATCTGCGGCTCGGCGATAAACATCGGGCTCTCGGAAATGATGCTCAGTGCATTGAGTTCCGTGAAAGCCTGCGCGATCACATCCACCCGTGTGTGGTGTGCCTCGAAGCCGGCTCGCAACACATCCCGCCCTTCGACAAGCTCGGCGTGCCAGCCGTTTTTCCCGAATACTTCCTCCACGGATAAAATCTGCCTCGAATGCGGTCTCATGGCCGTGTCTTGCTCCCTGACCTTTGAAGTTTAAAGTTTAAAGTTTAAACTTTCACCCGACCCAGTACCGCCTTGGCCAGTAGTTCGCGGAGATTTTTCCTGACTGGTGAAAGGGAAAGATGCATCCCGGCAGTGCGCTGGTCATTGAAATGCAGCGTGAGCCATTTCCCCCGCTCATCGATCTCAGCGTCGCTGATTTCCTGCCAGAAAACCATCTGCATCCGCTTCGCGGGTCGGAAGAAAGGGAAAATCTCCAGCCCCATCGGCGTCAGGATCAGGTAGGCGTGCCTCGTGAGGTGTCGGGCCACCATAAAAAGCCCTACGGCCACCGCCAAAAACGGAATCGCCCACGCAGAATGCGGAACCGCGGGATTGATCGCGCGGTAGACCCCCGTCGCGAGCAGCGTCACCCCGATCCCGGTCATCACCGCACCCGCAACGCAGAAACCCGCCGCCTGCCCCGAGCGGGTGAATCTCAATTCCTTCTGCGGCTCCGCGACCATGAGTTGAGTTATCCCGCTTCCGCCCATACCGCAAGGGCCGCCTAGCGCGCGGGCGGCGATCCGTCGTCGTTTTCCTCGATGGTCACGAACTCATCCCCGTCCTTGTGGCGCCGCCAGATATTCAGGCTCACCACGATCAGGAAGCCAAGAATCAAGAACGAAGTCTCCATGAAAAACGGCGTGGACATGATGCCAACGAACTTACCGACCGTCTCCCCGAACAATCCGGGTATTTCCCGCCAGAACAGCAACAGGGATATGGCCGTCCCGAAAACCACTGCCAGGATCGCACCGCCCACCAAAAACTGTTTGCCCCTGTTCTCCGTCGCTTGTTCGTCGATCACGCCGGATGTTAACCGCAACAACGTTCAACTCAAACAAGAATCATGTCATCAAATACCCAACCGAAGCGATGCCTCTTTCCATTGAGCCAGGTTGTCTCAACATTTCCCGCGGTTTTGTAATGCCTTCGGAGGGTTTACCGGCTAGTGATCCGCGCGTGACCAGCAACAATCCCACCAGCCTCCACGATCAGCTCCGCAAAGAAATCCTCTTGGCGCGGGAGCGGGTTTATCACTTCGGGCAGCCTACGCCGCTGGAGCACTTAGCGCTTCCAGGCGGCCCGGAAATCTGGGTGAAACGCGAGGATCTCTCCGCGATCAAGGCCTACAAATGGCGCGGCGCGGCGAACCGCATGGCCACCCTCACGGAGCTTGAGGCCGCGCGTGGCGTTGTCACGGCCTCCGCTGGAAACCATGCGCAGGGGGTCGCCCTCGCCGCGAAAAAACTCGGTATCCGGGCGCGGATTTACATGCCTCGCTCGACCCCGAAAGTGAAGCAGGACGCGGTGCTCACCCACGGCATGGGATACGTTTCGATCCACCTCACCGGCGATAGCTATGATGACGCCGTGCAGGCCGCGCGCGAGGACGAGGCGGCGACGAAGGCCTTTTACATCCATGCTTATGACGACCTCTTGGTCATGGCCGGCCAGGGCACGCTCGCCGACGAAATTATCCTCTCCGGCCACGGCCCCTTCGATGTCGCGTATCTCCAGATCGGCGGCGGCGGGATGGCGGCGGGCGTTTCCACTTGGCTGAAAACCTACTGGCCCGGCATCGAGATCGTCGGCGTGGAGGGCGAGGGTCAGGCGTCGATGAAAGCGGCCATCGAAGCGGGCGAACCGATCACCTTGAGACAAGTGGATCTTTTCTGCGACGGCACCGCCGTGAAGCGCGCGGGCGAGTTGCCCTTCGCGATCTGTAAGGACTACCTCGACCGCATCGCCATGGTCACCAACGCCGAGGTCACCTCCGCGATCCGCGCGCTTTGGGAAGGGCTACGCTGCATTTCCGAACCTTCCGGCGCGATGGGACTCGCCGCCGCGCTGGCGGAGCGGGATCGGCTCGCTGGGAAAAAGGCAATCGTCATCCTCTGCGGCGCAAACGTCGATTTCCTCCAAATCGGACGAATCGCCCAATCGGAAGGTTCCTCCGCCCGCCACAGCCGCACTCTGCGCGTCCGCATCCCGGAAGTCTCCGGCGCGATGCGCAAGCTGATGGACGACTGCTTCTCCGGCATCGATATCACCGATTTCCAATACGGCAAAACCGACAACGATCTCGCCTGGCCCGCCTTCACGCTCGCCTCCGATACGGCCGAAGCCATCTCCTCCGTAACGGTGAAACTCGACGCCCTGGGTCTTTCCTGGCAGGACATCACCGGCGCGACGGACATCGGCTTCCGCGCGATCGCCTTCCGTGGCGACCTCCTCTCAAACCCGCTTTTCCTGCGCCTCGATTTCTACGAAAGACCCGGCGCACTCCACAATTTCCTTGAGAAACGAGTGGGTGGAAACGCAAACCTCGCCTACTTTAACTACCGCGAATCCGGCGAGCGAGTCGGACGCGCCCTCATCGGCCTCGATTTCCCCTCGCCCTACGAACGCGATGCCTTCCTCATTTCCCTGCCGCCGCAGGGAGAAGGTTACCGGCTTTGCGAAGCCCTGGATGCAGAAGCCTCCGCAAGGCTCGCCTCATCGTCCGTTTGAGCGGAGTTCGGGCATGCCGGTTCCCAACCGCAAACGAGCCTGCCCACCCGCATGCCAATTCCTCTCGACACGTCCCCGCTAGCGGACAAACCTGCCTCTCCACTCCCCCTCCCTTCATGCGGACTGCGTTATTCGGTGATATCCATGCCAACCTTGAGGCTCTCGAAGCCGTCCTCGCCGATGCCGCAGGCCAGGGCGTGACCGATTACGTCTGCTTGGGTGATGTCGTCGGCTACAACGCAGACCCCGCTGCCTGCCTCAACATCGTCCGCGATATGGGCTGCCCCACCGTGAAGGGCAACCACGACTTGGACGCCTCCGAAGATCATTCACTCGACAACATGAATCCGGTTGCCGCGACCGCCCTCCAATGGACGCGTGACCAACTCGACGAAGATCAGCGCCTCTGGCTCAAGCGACTGCGCATGGTACGCCAGGTTTCCGACTACACCATCGTTCACAGCACCCTCGACCAGCCCGTGCACTGGAATTATGTGACGAACCGCTTCGACGCGATGTCGAATTTCTCCTACCAGTTCACCCAACTCTGCTTCCACGGCCACACCCACGTGCCACGGGTTTACATGAAATCCGACAAGGTGCGTCAAATACCCGCCGAGTCTATCGCCATCGAGCCGAGCGCGAAATACTTCATCAACATCGGCTCCGTAGGCCAACCCCGCGACGGGGATCCCCGCGCCTGCTACGCCATCTACGACCAGGAAAACAAGGTCGTCGTATTCCGTCGCGTGGATTACGAGATCGCCAGAACCCAAGCAAAAATCATCGAAGCCGGGCTGCCGGAAATGCTCGCGGAGCGGCTTACTGAGGGTCGCTGATACAGAAATCGACCACATCGCCCGTCTATGCTTTTTTCCGGTCGGGCAAAAAAGCCCGCAGCGCGTGGAACATAGGAATCAATTACGTGGAACTCTCTTTCCTGCTTGACGGGACGGTGAGGGACTCTGATTCTAACTCTCTTCCGCAGAGTTTATACTCGCGGCCTGATCGAAGACCGCGCCTGCGGAGCACCAGAGGGGCCGAATAAGCCTTCCGGATTTTTTGTCAATTTTCTACATAACACATTTGTTTTTCAACCACTTCCAAAACCAACTTTCATGTTTAAAAGATTTTTCGGAAACCTGTTTTCCAACGACATAGGAATCGATCTTGGCACCGCAAACACCCTCATCAATGTTAAGGATCACGGTATTGTGCTCCGAGAGCCCTCCGTGGTGGCTGTCAAAGCAGGCACGAACGAGGTGTTGGCCGTCGGTGATGACGCGAAACGCATGCTGGGACGCACGCCCGGCAACATCGTCGCAATCCGCCCGCTCAAGGACGGGGTAATCGCCGACTTCGAAGTCACCGAGGCGATGCTACGCCATTTCATCCGCAAGGTAAACAAGGGCCGCCGCAACAACCCGCGCGTCCTCATCGCCATTCCCTCCGGCATCACCGAAGTGGAGCGCCGCGCCGTCCGCGAATCCGCCGAACAGGCGGGTGCCCGCGAAGTGTATCTCATCGAGGAACCCATGGCTGCCGCGATCGGTGTGGGACTGCCGGTGCAGGAGGCATCCGGAAACATGATCGTCGATATCGGCGGTGGCACTACCGAGGTCGCACTCATCTCGCTCTCCGGCATCGTTTACGCGCGCTCCGTCCGCACCGCCGGAGACGAACTGGACGAGGCGATCATTCAATACATGAAACGCGCCTACAACCTGATGATCGGGGAGCGAACTTCCGAGGACATCAAAATCCGACTTGGTTCGGCGGCCCCCCTCCCTAAGGAACTGACCATGGAAGTGAAAGGTCGCGATCTTGTTGCAGGTCTGCCGAAGACCATCACGATCACATCCCAAGAAATCCGTGAGGCAATGTCCGATCCTCTCGGCACCATCGTGGATGCCGTTCGAACCACCCTTGAGCGCTGCCCTCCCGAACTCGCCGCCGACCTCGTAGATCGCGGCATCGTCCTCG
>CAMBQC010000054.1 GCA_945869855.1 Prosthecobacter debontii | reverse complement strand
GCCTCTGGTCTCTGGTCTCTGGTCTCTGGTCTCTGGTCTCTGGTCTCTGGTCTCTGGTCTCTGGTCTCTGGTCTCTGGTCTCTGGTCTCTGGTCTCTGGTCTCTGGTCTCTGGTCTCTGGATTCTTCTACCGCTTATCTTGCGTGCCATCGATGTAAGCGATGATCGCTGGGATGGCTTGGCTTAGAACATTCGCTACGTCCTCGTAGGCGCGTTTGCCCATGCCGATAGGATCTGGCACATCGGCTGCGATACCCTTTCCGGGTAGATCCACGAATTCGCAAGCGAGGTAAAACTTGTCGGAGTATTCGGGAAAAAGTTCTTCGAGAACCGCGAGGTGGCCGCCGGTCATCGTAAAGACATGGGTGGCTTCTTCCAGCAGGGCAGCGGAAACCGATTGGCTCGCGAAGCCATTCAAAGTCGCTTTCATACGGTCGCAAACAATTTTCGTTTCCCGGCTAGGAGGGGTGCCTCTTGAAGCGGCGACACCAGCGGATTTCACGGAGTAATCTCCCCTCCCCTCGACCGCCTTGCGGAAAAGCGCCTCCGCCATCGGGCTGCGGCAGGTATTGCCGGTGCAGACGAAAAGAACCCGTTTGGTGGCTGACATGGGAGCGATAGGATGGGTGAACAGGGGAGAGCAGTCAAATGAAAGGCGGGATCCGCATGCGTGGTGAATCGGCAGGGCAACCAAGCTAGGGAGAAGTCGTGGCAAAATCGGGAATGAAGATTTTTGAACCGCCAAGGAAGAGAAGTTCGCCAAGGAGGAGTTGATTTTTGAATTCATCACTTTTCTTGCTTGGCGTTCTTGGCGGTGAAAATTCTTACCCTCAATTTCCGATGCGCAAGAAAACGGGACTGGGCTTGGGTGGAAGATTTTTGAACCGCCAAGGAAGAGAAGTTCGCCAAGGAGGAGTTGTTTTTTTGAATTCTTCACTTTTCTTACTTGGCGTTCTTGGCGGTGAAAATTCTTACCCTCAATTTCCGATGCGCAAGAAAACGGGACTGGGCTTGGGTGGAAGATTTTTGAACCGCCAAGGAAGAGAAGTTCGCCAAGGAGGAGTTGTTTTTTTTGGGGTTGGCTGCTCCTTTGGAAAAAACTATCCGTTGTCGGTGGAATCAGGAACTAAAGCGGAAGGATTAGGCGGGATGATCGACGCCTTCCTGCGGCACCTCGCGACCGAGCGGGGGCTCTCGGACGCCTATCAGCTCTCGGTTTCACAAACGTTGGTGAGCTTGGCTGGCTGGCTGGCGGAACGCGGGATTTTACCAGAGGAGACGGGAACCGAAGAGCTAGCGGCTTTCCTTTCCACCCGAAAAGAAGAGGGACTTTGCGCCTCATCTATCAGGCTCGCGACGGTTCACCTCCGGATTTTTTACCGTTGGCTCGCAACCACCGGACAAGCCGCAATGGATCCCGCCGAGCCGCTGGCGACATCGAAAGAGGAGAAAAAGCTGCCCGATACCCTCAGCGCCCGCCACATGGAGGCGCTGTTGGGAAGCATACTTACCGAAGAAAAGCTGGGACGGCGCGACAAGGCGATCATTGAGCTGTTTTACTCGGCGGGGCTGAGGCTCGCCGAGCTTTGCGCCGCGCGGCTGGAATGGATGGATAGCGAAGAGGGTTTTCTCCGGGTCATCGGGAAAGGGAAAAAAACCCGGCTGGTTAGGGTCGGCACAAAGGCTCTCGAAGTCATGGCCGATTATCTTGCTAACGAGAGGCCCAAACTCGTCGGACGGAAAACCTCGTCGCATATCTTCATCGGGGTAAGAGGTCTTGCGCTCACGCCGGAGCGCGTGCGGCAGATTGTAAAACGTCGGGCAGAGATGGCGGGCGTTCCCGTGCCGGTCCACCCGCACATGCTGCGGCATTCGTTCGCCACGCATCTACTCGAGGGCGGAGCGGATCTTCGCGTGATACAGGAATTGCTCGGCCACGCCGACATCGCCACTACCCAGATCTACACTCATGTCAGCTCCAAAGGCCTGAAGGACACGCATCGCAAGTTCCATCCGCGCGGGTGAAGGGTATGGGGGTTTAGCCTCTTTAAGACTTCCCTAGTGGAGAAAGCTTGGCGTAACGAGCCTTCGATTTCGCGTGCCGTTTCCCTCCGGGTTTGCTAGCCCTTGGTCATGGCACAACGAGTCAAGGCGGTCGCATCGATCACGGTGGAGAAATTTTTCGAATCCTACGCAGAGTCCCTGAAGCTCAACCTGCTCGGTGAGCGGGTCGGCTTCGACCGCCTGATCAGCGAGCCCGCCGTAAACCGCCCCGGCCTCGCGCTCGCGGGGTTCTTTTCCTATTTCGCCAAAAAGCGCGTGCAGGTTCTCGGCAACCTGGAGATGGCTTACCTTCGCAAACTCCCTGAGCAGATGCGTATCGACCGCTTCCGCCGGATGTGCGAGCGCGACATCCCCTGTATCATCGTCTCACGCGGCGCGACGCTCGGTCCCGAGCTGATGGCCGTCGCCAAGGAGCACTCGATCCCCGTTTTCGGCACCTCGCAGGTCACCATGAAATTCCTCAACGCCGCGACGATCAGCCTCGAGAATGAGTTCGCTCCGACGGTGACGATCCACGGCTGCATGGTCGATATGCGGGGGATCGGGGTGCTCATCGTCGGCAAGAGCGGCTCCGGGAAATCGGAAACCGCGATCGGCCTACTGGAGCGCGGCGGCTCGCTGGTGGCGGATGACATGGTGCGGGTGAAACACGTCGGCGGCGAGCTGATCGCCACCGCACCCGACCTCTCACGAGGCTACATGGAGATCCGCGGCATCGGCATCATCAACGTCGCCAACCTCTACGGCCTCGCCTCGATCCGCCCCGACAAGCGCCTCGATCTGGTCGTCACCCTCAAGCCCGCCACCGACCTCAACGAGGTAGATCGCCTCGGCCTCGAATCGAAAACCTACGAACTCCTCGGCCAAGATGTGGCGCACGTCGAGATCCCGGTCGGCCCAGGGCGCGACACCGCCCGCATGGTTGCCATCGCCGCCCTCGACCAGCAGCTCCGCCGCCTCGGCTACAACATGGCCGATGAGTTTAATCAGAAACTCCTGAGCCACATGTCCGCAGGGAAGCGGACGCTTTGAGGGTTCACCGCAAAGAAATTTCCCTAAGGCTGCCCACCACCCAATCCGCTCCCGCGGCCGCGAGTTGGTCCGCGGAAAATTGTCCGGTCGCGACCGCAAGGCATTTCGCGCCGACGGCGTGGGCGCAGGCGATGTCCTTGGGTGTATCGCCGATGACTAGGGTGCGTTCCGGGCCGTAGGCTTGGCCGGTGTGGGCGAGAGCGCGTTCCAGAGCGATGCGGCCGAGAAGGTTCCTGTCCGCCCGATCCGATCCGTAGGCGCCGAAGGCGAAATGATGATCGAGGCGGTAATGGCGGAGCTTAATCCAGGCACCTTGCATCGTGTTTCCCGTCAGCAGCGCGGGCTTCGCGTGCGGCGCTCCGGCGATGTCCTGCAGCAGTTCCACCACGCCATCGAGCACCCTGCCTTCCGCCGGATTTGATGAGAGGCTGGCCTCAAGATGGATGTGATATGTTTCGAAAAACCGATGCGTCCGCTCGGCGCAGGGTGCCGTGCTGAAATGAGTGTGGAGGTTTTCCAAAATCCCAAGATCAGTGGAGCCCGCGAGATCGAGCGGCGGGCCTTCGTTTCCGAAAACCTCGATGGCCGTTTTCCGCAGCGCGGCCATTCCTTTACCGCCCGTATCTACGAGGGTGCCGTCGATGTCGAAAAGCAGGAGCAGGGGAACGGCATCGCTCCGCAGGCTGTCGTTGAGATCGCGGATTTTTCCCGGCATCACTCAGCGGGTTTCGCTTCCGCCACTTCAGATACCTCTGCGGATATCTCTTCGTCGGCCGCTTCGGGTTCGTCGTCGTCCGGGATGGAGGAGGATTCGTCTTCGTTGTCGTCGATTTCCTCTTCCTCGTCTTCCTCGTCGGGTTCATCCTCCTCCATGAGTTCGCCGTGGAAGAGATGGAAGTGACGCTTGCGCTGGTGAGCGGGCAGCGGCGAAAGAATCATCGCGACAGCGCGACCGCTGAGACGAGGCGGTTGATCGACGTTGGCCATGGTCTTGAGATCCTCAATGATGCGTTTCAGCATCACGAAGCCGAGTTCCTTGTGGGCGTTTTCACGTCCCTTGAACTGGAGGACGAAGCGCACCTTGTGGTTGCCTTCGAGGAAGGTTTCCGCGCGGCCGAGTTTGATGTTGTAGTCGTGCTGGCCGGTGCCGACCCGGAACTTCACCTCTTTCATCCGCGTCGCGGACTTCGACTTGCCCTTCTTGAGCTTCGCTTGGGTGTATTTGTATTTCCCGTAATCGATGATCTTGCACACCGGCGGATCCGCCTGGCCGGCGATCTCGACGAGATCCAGCCCCACGGCCTGCGCCTTGGCGAGAGCCTCGCGCGATGACATCACGCCGAGCTGCTCACCGTTCGCGTTTACGACACGCACTTTCGGTGCGCGGATCCGGTCGTTGATCCGTGTCATGTCACGGAAACGGCCCCTGTTGTTGTTTTTCTGCGGCTTGGCTATGGCTTTATCCTTTGTGTGTTAGAGGGTGACGTTCGGAAACAAGTGGCGGCGATTGTGCCGCGCGGATCCGATCCATCGGGAGAATACTGGAAAGCATGGAACGGCAAGTCATGAAAAAGAGACGAGGAACCCGCACCGGAAAAATGAACCGGTGGTGATGGGGGCGGGCTTGCGTTCCGTGGAAATCATAGGCTTGTGCCTCATCGCCTTGTGACGGGCGCGGGCTGCTTTACTGCAATCAAGTAAACGATCCAGCCGCTTCCACGCAAGGATGAAATTTTCCGCGCTTTCCGCAGATCAGATCGGAGAAAATCAGATCCGCGTTTTCCTTAAACGCAAGGCATTCAGGATCACCGAGACGGAGGAGAAACTCATCGCCGCGCCCGCGATCATCGGGCTTAGGAGAATTCCAAAAAACGGATAGAGCACACCGGCGGCGATCCAGAATTTTCGCGTCAGTGCCCTGATCTCCTCGTCTTCTCCGTCGTCCGTGAGCAAGGGATTCCTATCCAACGCCATTCCACACTTCGGGCAAACGCCTGGTCTGACGGACTCCATGCCGGGACACATCAGTCAGAAATACTTCGCGTCCACCGGCGGCTTCATCTCAGCAACGGAGTGGCAGTCGCAGTAGGATTTCATTTCGTGTGATTCTGACATCGGCAACCCGCGCAAGCCTAAGCGGACGAAACCCAAAAGCAACCTTGCCTCCCTTACCCTCTCCGTCGAACATGAGCGCGTCACCAACCCACACTCCTTCCTCCCATGAAATTCGGAATCATCGGCGCCGGCATGATCGGCCACTTCCACGCGAAAGCCATCACTGCCATGACAGGCGGAGAACTGCACTCGGTCTTCGACCTTCGCGCCGAAGCCGCTGAGAAAATCGCGGCGGAATACGGCGGCAAGGTCTACTCGAACATCGATGAATTCCTCGCTGATCCCGAATTGGAAATCGTCACCATCGGCACGCCGTCGGGAGCGCACCTCGATCCCGCGCTCGCCGCTTTGAATGCGGGCAAGCACGTGATCTGCGAGAAGCCGCTGGAGATCACCACCGAGCGCATCGACCAGCTCATCGAAGCTGCCGCGAAAAACGGCAAGACCCTTTCCGCCGTGCTGAACCGCCGTTTCCACCCCGGCATGGACGCCTTCAAGAAAGCCGCCGACGAAGGCCGTTTCGGAAAACTCACCTCCGCCTCCGCCTACGTGAAATGGTATCGCGACCAAGCCTATTACGACTCCGCCGGATGGCGCGGCACGTGGGCGCTCGATGGCGGCGGCGCGCTGATGAACCAATCCGTGCACACCGTGGATGCCCTGCTCTACCTCGCCGGCCCTGCGAAAGCGGTCACCGCCGTCACGGCTTGCCAAGCACATGAGAGGATAGAGGTCGAGGACAGCATCGTCGCTACGGTGGAGTTTGCGAATGGCGCGCTCGGCGTGATCGAGTGCTCCACCTGCACTTGGTCTAAGGCAGGGCACCCCGCCCGCGTGCAGCTCGCCGGAACGGACGGCTCCGTTTTTCTCGCCGACGAATCGTTCGAGATGTGGGACTTCCGCGAGGAGAAACCCGAGGACGCGGTCATCCAATCCACTCTGATGAAAGGCCAGGAAGCCGGCCTCGGCGCGAACGACCCGACGGCGATTAATTTCTACCAGCACCAGCGAAACTTCGAGGAAGTCGTGCAGGCGATCCAGGAAGGCCGCCCATGCAAGACCCATGCCGCCGAAGCCCGCAAGGCCGTCGCCCTCATCCGCGCGATCTACGAGTCTGCGCAGAACGGCGGGAAAAAAGTGTATCTGTGAGCGCACTCATTTCCATCCTTTGCAACATCTCTGACAAACGCTACTTTTCTCACATGAAAACGAATAACGTTGAAGAACGTCTCACCCGTATTGAGCGCGAATTCGATAATTTGAAGCACGAGGTTCTTGGTCTAAAGCCGCATGTCAAGGAATGGCGAAACACGGTGGGCGCGATCCCCGGTGACGAGCTCTCCCGCCATGCCGAGAAACTAGGCCGCGATTGGCGCGATCAGGCTAACAAGGACTGACGCACGTGCTCGTTCTGGATACCAATCACGTCAGCGAACTGACCTACCGCACCGCTGCGGGTTTGCGCTTGATTCAGAAACTCGACGTCACGAACGAGGATGCTGCCGTTACTGCCATTAACGTCGAAGAGTCATTGCGAGGTTGGCTCGCGGAAATCCGGCGGCGGACAGATCCTCGAACCCAAATCGCCGCGTATCAGCGCCTCATTAGGCAGGTGGAGGTGTTCGCATCCTGGCTAGTGCTTCCTTGGGATGAAGATGCCGCTGACCACTTTGATTCCTTGAAATCGCTCCGCCAACAGGTCGGTATGCAGGATTTCAAAATCGCCTGTATCTGCCTCGCCCACGACGCCACTCTTCTCACCCGCAACCTAGCCGACTTCAAGCCCATACCGGGCTTGAGAGTAGAGAATTGGCTGGATTGAATGCATGATCACTTTTGTTGAAATGCAAAATGACCCGACACGTGTGTTATCATTTCCAAACCGGCAACCCGTTGGCGGGATTGAGTTCCTTGGGAGGCTCGATGGAGAACGATTTCGCGCTACCCACCCGATAAGGCCCGTAGGCGATGGGGATCACGGTTAGAAGCAGGGCTGGCTCTTCGTCAGCCACGGTTTTGGAAACATTCACAACGGCGGCACAGTTCGGATTCTTGTTCACCTCCATCACGTCGCCCGCTCTGAAGCGGTCGGCGGCATCCACGTCCTTCGTGGGGAAAATGTATTCGATCACCACGGGGAAACCGACCGGCTCGGTGAAGTCGTCCGCCCGCACCATCGCCTGTGCACGGATCGCGAAACCGGGATGCAGAAACGCATCCTTGTCGAGCTTCCGGACATCGGTCACCTGGTATTCGCCCTCCGCGTAGGTGAGCAGGAGGTTCTTGCCAAAGTTGCGCATGTAGTTGCGCATCAGGAGAGCGTTGAGGCGGTCGCGCTTCTCGCCTTCGAGGCCGAAGTATTTCCCGTAAAGCTCGCTGGCCGAGAGGGCGTTGCCGTTCGGCACGTCGAGGACGGTGTAGCGGCGAAGCTCCGGCAGGCGTCCGAGTTTTTTCAGGATCTTATAATTCCGGGGCACCTCGGGATTTCCGAAAATGTTAATGCATAGAGCCCAGCTCACGATGGCGAAACACAGCGCGAGGGTGTTGGCGAGGAACCACCAGAAATAGGCGGGACGCCGCGGCACATCCTCCTCGACGTCCTTTTTTTTCCGCTTGTTCGCCGCCGAAATCATCAGGCCGCGCCTCCCCCGCCGCAAATCTCGCCATCCTCCGCGCCGGAACCTTCCGGCTCATCCTTCGGCTCGAAGGACGTGCCGCAGCCGCAGGAGCGCCGCGCCTTGGGATTGTGGATCTTGAAGCCGGCATCCGTGAGATCATCGGAAAAATCCACCTCGCAGCCGCGCAGCTTGTCCAAGCTGTCCGCCGCGACGATCACGCGCGCCGTGCCCAGCTCGACGATCTCATCGCCCACCTCCGGCTCCGCCACTTTCATCTCATACTGCCAGCCCGCGCAGCCGCCTTTGCTCACCCCGAGCCGCAAGCCCGCCGTCGCCGAGGCCGCCTTGCTTTCCAGCAGCGCCCCGAGCTCCGCCCTTGCCTTTTCCGTAATCAGAATGCTATCCACGCCCGGAAAATATCCCGGATGCCGGGAGTTGAAACACTAAACTTGCATCAAGCAACCCGCAGGACGGATATCCAGGTCGGCGGAGAGATTTTTAGGATCCGGTAGGCAAGGGTTTCATGCTCCGGCAACCATTCCTTGCTAACCTTTCAGCGAGACCAGCTCATCGGTATGGATAGTCTGGCGGGCGCGGTAGAGCGCAACGATGATCGCGAGTCCCACGGCGACCTCGGCGGCCGCGACGGTGATTACGAAGAATACGAGCATCTGCCCGCTGGGGTCGGGGAGGCCGTTGTCCGTGATTTTGAAACGGGAGAAGGCCACCAGCGTGAGGTTCGCGGCGGAGAGCATCAGCTCAAGGCACATGAACACGATGATGATGTTGCGGCGCAGCACCACACCTGCCAATCCGATGGAAAACAGGAGGCCGGAGACTAGGAGGTAATCGTTTAGCGAAGCCATAAACTTTAAATTTTAAATCCTAAGGAAGAGGTTAGTCGTTGGCGGCGGATTTGCGGGAAAGGGTGACTACGCCAACGGTGGAGACGAGGAGTAGCACACCGAGGATTTGGAGCGGGAGGTTGTATTGCGTAAAAAGCGTATGGCCGATGATGTGGACGTCGGGGAGGCTACCCGACTCCAGGGCGGTGGAAATTTTCGTAGGGACTTTTTCATCACCCTGACCACCCATGTAGCCTTCGGCGGCGGCAGCTAGAACTGCCTTGTCCAAGGGTGGCGCGGTTTGGTTCGGCAGCTTGTGGGAAAGCACGCCGACGAGCTGGATGAAAAAGACGGCCACCAGAACCAGCCCCGCGGCGAGCGGCGCGAGGCTATCTGAGCGGCGTTTCTCGTCCTTGAGGTCGAGCAGCATGATGATGAAGAGGAACAACACCATGATCGCGCCGGAATAGACGAGGATCTGGATCACTCCGACGAAGAAAGCGGAGAGTCCGATGAACAGCGCGGCGAGGCCGACGAAGGATGTCACCATCGCGAGCGCGCTGGAAACCGGATTGCGGAAGGCGATGACCGCCACCGCGCCGATGAGCATGATGGTGGCGAAGAGCCAGAAGAGGTAGGAGGGCATGAAACTTTAAATTCTAAATTTTAAACTCTAAGGAAGATCACTTCAGCTCATTCCACTTGTTCACGAGGCCGACGCGGACTCCGCCGATTTCGTAGAGCTTTTTCTTGTTGTGAACCATGTCTTGGCGGGTGGTTCCGGTGATGAGGTAGTCCTTGCGGAGGTAGATCGCCTGCTCGGGGCAGACTTCCTCGCACATGCCGCAGTAGATGCAGCGGATCATGTCGATGTCGAACTCCAGCGGACGCTTCTCGACCTTGGCCCACTGGTCGTCGGAGGGAATTTCCGAAGGGGTGATCTTGATCGCCTTGGGCGGGCAGATGAACTCGCAGAGCTGGCAGGAAACGCAACGTTCGCGGCCTTGCTCGTCGGTGACGAGGGTTGGCGCGCCGCGGTAGTATTCCGGCATGTGGGAGTCCCAACGCTGCTCGGGAAACTGCATGGTCACGCCCAGCCCGGATGACGCGAGCCCTTCCGCGCCGTAGGATTTCCCACGCAGCGATTTCACCGCGTGCTTCATGGTCAGGAAAAACCCTTTGATGAGAGCGCCGAAGTAGATCTTCTCGCCGGCGTCGAGTTTCGGGCGTGTGAGCTTGATGGTGGGCATGGAGAATTGGATATTGGGGATTGGATATTGGATATTGGGGATTTATCCAATCAGGCGCTGGTGGTCTCAGGAAGTTTGGGCGGCGAGTTGGCGGAGCTTTTCGAGATTGAGCGCACCGCCGCCGCGGAGGTGGAAGGTGGTGACAGCATCGCGAAGCATTCGATAAAGTGCGGGGTCGGTGATGGCAAGGTCGGTGGGAACCTCTTTCGTGGCGAACTCCACAGCAAGGGCGACATGCGCCCAACGCCTCTCTCTTAACGCTCTCGCCACCCCATAAGGCTGGGTGAGGAGGTGTTGCGCGGTGATTTCCTGATGTCGCGTCATTCGGTTAATGGGTGATTTCCAGATAAACGAGATTCTCTTCCGCCACACTTCGAGCTGCTTTGGGGAATGATTCGACGACCTCCTTGATTTTCTGACGATCCGGCTGGTGGGCTTTTAGAAGATAGAGGATATCCTGAATGTCCTTGTCAGCGGCTCGTGTCAGCTTCGAGGCAATGATGTTCTCGATGGGCGGTCGGTGTAGTTCGAGACGACCCATCCGATCCATGAGAACCGGTTCAAAATCCCCGATTTGCACGATGCCGGGTTCTACGATTTGCAGATAGGGATCGTCGGGTTCGATACTTTCCTTAGGATTGAAAACGACCCCGGCTGCCGCCGCCGCTGATTTCAGCTCCAGGCTATCGTATGAACTGGCAGGCTTCCAAACATCGAGATCCCGAGAAGTCCGACCCGGCATGTTCCCCAGCAGACACGCCGCAGATCCGATGAGGCACAGCTTCACGGGCGGGCCTTCCTTTCCGAGGGCGGTGGCCATCGTCTCCAAGGCACGCATCCAGCGTTCCTTGTCGTAGGCGGGCATTTCGGAATCGGGAGGCATGGGAGTAAACGCTGAAATACTGAAACGCTGAAATGGCTCAGGCGCGGAGGATCTTGGCGGGTGGTTCGGAGATTTTGGCGACCCAGATGACGGCGGCGGTGACGACGATCAGGAGGATAAAGCCGATGATGATGATGGTGGCGGTGAGTTTCGGGGCGGCGATGATGAGAGCGGCGAGGAAGACGTTGATGAGGGCGGCCTCGAAGAAGATGACCCAGCCGAGTTTCATGAGCTGATCGTAGCGGAAGCGCGGCACCGTCCAGCGGACGAGGATGAAGAAGAGGATGAAGGCGAGCAGCTTGGTAAGGAAGATGCCCATGTGGATGAAGCCGCCGATCTGGAAATCGCCGATGGAGAAATTCGCGATCGCTGCGTCGAGCCCGAAGCCCGCCGACCAACCGCCTAGGAACAGGGTGATGATGAGTGCGGAACCAATCACCATCGCCGCGTATTCGCCCATGAAGAACATCGCGAATTTCATTGAGGAATACTCGGTGTGGTAGCCGCCGACGAGTTCCGTTTCGCACTCGGGGAGGTCGAAGGGCATGCGGTTCGTTTCCGCAAAAATGGAGATTGTGAAGATCAGGAACGCGATGAAGGCGGGGATCCAGAACAGGGCGGTCTGAAGATCGGGCAGCGAGAGTTTCCCATCTGTCCAAAACGGCAAGAGCAGCCAGCCGTTATCCGCCTGGTGCTGGACGATCTGGTTGAGGTTGAGGGTGCCGAAATAGAGCAGCACCGGGATGATGGAGAGGCCGAGGCAGATTTCGTAGGAAATCATCTGGGCGGTGGAGCGGACGCCGCCGATGAAAGGAAACTTCGAGTTTGAAGACCAGCCAGCAAGAGTGATGCCGTAAACCGTCAGCGAAGAAATCGCGAACACGAATAGTGGACCAACATCAATATCCGCGATGACAAGTTTCTCAGTACGACCGAATAGCGTGACATCTGGGCCGAAGGGAACCACGCAGACCGTGATGAGAGCAGGGACAACAGTGAGCGCCGGAGCAAGCCAATAGAAAACCTTGCGGACATGGTCGGGCGTGAAATCCTCTTTCAGGAACAGCTTCAAGCCGTCCGCGATGGGCTGGATCAGGCCGAAGAAATGGTAATCCTTCTTGAAGCCGACCAATGTCAGAGGGATGCCGACGCGGTTCGGCCCCACCCGATCCTGGATGATTGCGGAGAAGCGGCGCTCGAAATAGACGGAGAGCGGCACCAGCGGCAGCACCACTAGGAAAGTGAAGAACACGATCTTGGTAACGATGATCGCGAGGTTGATGATTATTTCCGGCATGGGTGGGAGACTCGGTAGGTTGCTGGGGAAAGGGCTTCAGTTAGAAGTGATTCGTTAGCCATTAATGATGCTCGCCGCTTTCCGGACACCTTCGTTTTCGAGAAGTGGGATCTTGTAACCGGTTTCGCTGATGACGGTTCCTTGATGGCCAATCTTGGAAAGCGTGAGGCCATTGAATGCGGGAACGGTGGCCGCAATTTCCTTGAAAACATCCTCGATGAGGTTGTGCGATCCGCCTGCAAGATCGCGGAGGATTTCCCAATCGTCGCGAGCCTGCGCGGGCGGTTCGATGGCGCGATTGAGTCGCTGGAGGCGGCCTGATAGGTTGACCATAGAGCCGCGTTTCTCTGCAAAGGCTGCGCCGGGAAGGACGACGTGGCTGGCGTTTGCCGTCGGACCAGCGAGGAGCTGAATCGAGGCGATGAATTCGGGTTTCGCTAGATCATCGGTGGTGAAACCGGCTTCGGCAGTGAGGTCTTCGCCGAGGACGAGGAGTGCTTTTACAGTGCCGCGGCGGACGCCTTCGCGGATCGAGGCGAGTGGTGCGGATGGGTTTTCGGAATCCCAAACAAGCTTGGCGCCGGTGGTGTTGGGATTGCGGTCGGCGGCGATGAGTAGGCCGTCATTTTCGCCTTCGCGCGGGACGGTGGCGAAGGCTGCGGTGCCGATTTTTCTGGCAAGGGCGCGGACGAGGAACAGCTCCTCGTTGGTCATGCGGGCGGAAGCGATGATCGCGATCTCGGACGGCGCGTATTTGGAGAGGGCGGCGGTGGTTTTCGTGAGCGCTTCCGGCCAGGTCGCGGCGCGGTGGGTGCCGTTTTCCTTGATCAAAGGCTCGGTGAGGCGGGCTTCGCTGTCGATGTAGTGGAAATTGAGGCGATGCGAATCCGGCATCCAGTTCGAGTTCACCGCGTCGTTCTGGCGGGGAGTGATGCGGTGGATCGTATTGCCGCGAGTGTGGATCGTGATGTTGCAGCCTGTGCCGCAGTTTACGTCGATGGACGGCGTTTCCTTGAGGAACCACACGCGCATCTGGAAACGGAAATCGTTCGAGGTGAGCGCACCGACGGGGCAGATGTCGGCGGTGTTGAGAGAGTAGTTGTTGTCGAGCAGCTTCCCGGGATGGACGGTAAGTGTGGTGTGCGTGCCGCGCTGGGTGAAGCCGAGCACGGGATCTCCCGCGACCTCTTCCATGAAACGGATGCAGCGCGAACACATGATGCAGCGCTCGTCGTCGAGCCGGATGCGCGGGCCGATATCAACGTTCTTCGGCTTTTTCACCTTCATGTCCACGAAGCGCGAAACACCGCGCCCGTAGCCGACGGATTGCTCTTGGAGTCGGCACTCGCCAGCCTGATCGCAGATCGGGCAATCGAGTGGATGATTGATCAGCAGAAACTCCATGACGCCCTCGCGGCATTTCTCGACGAGCTCGCCGGTGGTGCGGATGCCCATGTTTTCGGCGACCGTATTCGCGCAGGAAATCGCGGGGCGCGGCATCCAGCCGATGGGTTCATAGCCGTTTTCATCGCGCTGAGGCTCCTGTCCGGGCGCGGGGCGCGGCGGCATTCCCATTTGCACCATACACATGCGGCAATTTCCGGGCACGGAAAGCTTCGGATGGTAGCAATAATACGGCACATCCCGTTTCACCGAGCGGCAGGCCTCGATCATGCGGGTGCCTTTGGGAAACTGGTGCCAAACTCCATCGATCTGGACGTTCACCATGCCTTTTTCGGCGGCGATGTCCTTGGGAAGTTTCGCTTCGGCGGTGGCCATGGGGGAGTCGCTCATGTCTGGCAATAAATCGGCGGATTCGCGGTTTGGAGGAACCGCGCGGACTATGTGCGCCCTGCCATGGAGCCGCAAGCGTGCTTTGTGAAATTTTTCACAAGCACTGAAAAACCTTCAAATTCTCCCGGTGGCGGAATCGTCCGTTCATTTTCATTGCGATCTTTGAAAGACCGTATGTGCTGTTTACCTCGTTAAAAACATGAAAAGACCTATCTTTCTG
>CAMBQC010000053.1 GCA_945869855.1 Prosthecobacter debontii | reverse complement strand
TGCGAATCCAGTCGGGATGGGTCTGGTTCCATGCGTGTTCGATTTGCTGGGCAAGATCTTCTCCCAGTTTGGGCAGTGTGCGGGCCATGCGCGAAGAGTCTCACAATACTCCTCAGAGTTAAAGTCTAAAAGCTAGAAATCTTTGGTATCAGATCCTTGTTTATGCGAGGGCGTTCGAAGATCCGGCGCGGCTTAACCAAAACCCCAAAAGGTATCAATTGAACCTGATGTATGTGCCGTATTTCACCTTATGGAACCCCTACAATTTCACCCTGGAGCATCAGATCAGTGGAACACTCAATGGAGGCCAAAACACCGGAACCCA
The DNA here is from genome assembly GCA_945869855.1 of Prosthecobacter debontii. Classification (GTDB taxonomy): domain Bacteria; phylum Verrucomicrobiota; class Verrucomicrobiia; order Verrucomicrobiales; family Akkermansiaceae; genus Luteolibacter. The sequence continues at coordinate 13,857 of CAMBQC010000053.1, read as the reverse complement.
TCCGAACTTTCGCGGCGTAGGGTGGCGACGTGCCATGCCGGGCGCCATGGCGATCGTCGACAAGACCACCTTCCCCAATCCGGATGCAGTCCCCAGCACCCAATACAGGATGCTCACAAACGGCAACTTCCAGACCCTGGATTGGCCCAACAATTACGCAAACCCATATGACAACGAATTGGCTGGGAATGTGGCTCCCACCAAATTTGGAACGAAAAGCACATGGAGGGATTTGCGTACATGGGCTCTCTGGCTACCGGAGGGCACCACCAGCTACAAACCGGGGGAAGCGAAAATATTCTCACCGGAGTGGATCGACAACGGCTACGGCTTCGGTGGCGGCGCCTTCAGAATGAAGGAGGGTCACAACCCAGGCGGTTTAGTGGGACGTGAATTCACCTACACAACGAATCTCCTAGCTTCCAAAAGCTTCTGGTTCCTGTTCCGGAGCGACAGGCTTACCCAGCCTTACCGGGACCGCGCACCCGGATACGGCATGTCCCTGTCCTTCGGCGATGGAAGTTCCCACTTTGGTGGAACTGCGAAATTGCCGTCGGGGATAGGGGAGGAGTTTCACAACATCACCGCCCTTGTGGCTGAAAACCAGGGCATGAAATATTGGCCGCCTGATGAGGTCGATGAGGTGGGCTACACGGTGGGAGAGCTTGCTTCCGGGCCATGGATACCCCTTTTTTCCTCCAGTTTCGGTCCCCGCATGACCATCGGCACCGGGTCGGGCACCAAACAGAACCGGCCGCTGAAAGGCGTCCTGCAAAACAACGCATTGGCCGCCATGGTATTGAGCGATCCGGCGAGCGGCGCCGCCAAGGACCATCCGGCGAACAACACCTTCGACTTCGCCTACCATTCCCTTCCGATCGGATCCACCGTCACACCCAACCTGAGCCCCTCGCAGGGATACATAGCAACAGGCTATCAGAGCGGCGACGGTCTCTCGCGCCTGATCATGGCGGAGATCCCCGTGCGCCCGATGGCTTCTCTCGTCGAACTCCAGGGATGGAATCCGAAGGGGCACAATCCCTACCCTCCGTTCCAAATGAACCTGATCGGAAACAGCGATGCTACACCACTCATTCCCATGGATAAGGTGGTTCCTCCCGTTTTGGCTCCTGCTGGCACGGATAAGAACCTCATGCACGACGACGCCTACTGCGCGAACCATCTCCTATTCGACGATTGGTTCCTGTCCTCCCTCGCGACCGAGCCGGAGACTTCGAAAACGATCAACACCGTTTACACGGAGTTCCTCAAAGGTGAGAGGGAGTTGGCGAACCGGGGCTATCGGCCGATCAGCGCGGACAGCAAGGTGACCGATGCGGTGGCCACCACGCGCGTGGGTGAAGTGATCACCAGCAACGACGGCTGGCTCAAGGTCGCGTCGCGTTTCGAGGTCGAGGGGATGTTCAATGTGAACTCCACTTCGGTGGAGGCTTGGAAGGCTCTGCTTGGGCATGCTAGGAGCCTCGATAAGATCGCGATGCACGGCGCGGACGGGATGGTGGAGACCAACACCTCGGGCAAGCACGCTGTCACGCGCGGTCCTGTCGCCACCGACGTCGAGGCGGGCTCGGGGCCTGGTATTGGAGAGCAGTTCAACAAAGCCTCCGAATACACCGGTTACAGGGCTCTCACGGATGACCAGATCAATGATCTCGCCGCAAAGGTGGTCGAGCAGGTCCGCCTGCGCGGCCCGTTTCTGTCCCTCTCGGAATTCGTGAACCGCCAGCTCAGCTCCAACAAGGATCTGGCCGTGGCGGGCGCGCTCCAGAGCGCGATCGACAATCTCAAGGAAGACCCGATGGCCAAGCTCCGCGATCCGAAGAATTCCTTGTCGGATAAAACCATGCCGCCGGGAGATGCCAAGCTATCAGGCGTCGGCTATGAGTTCAAGGAAGCCGCCGAAGGTGACAGCGCCTACGGTGCACCCGGCTGGATCCGCCAGGCCGACATCCTTCGCCCGCTCGCGCCCGTCATCAGCGTGAGGGATGACACCTTCACGATCCGCGCCTACGGTGACGCCACGGATCAGGACGGCAATGTGATCGCCAAGGCATGGTGCGAGGCCGTCGTGAAAAGAACCCGGCAGTTTTCCGACACATCGGATGCCGCCGATACGATCGACCCGCCCGTCAATCCCATGAATATGACCTACGGAAGGCGCTATGAGATCGTATCTTTCAGATGGCTAAGCGCCGACGAAGTGTGAAGGCTGATCCGCGGAAGTCCCCAAGCATGAGTTTTCACACCGCCATCGCCATCCTGACCGCCGGATTCCTGATATCCGTGAACGCTCTCCACGCCAAGCCGCGTTCGTGCCGTGTCGTGTTCCCCGAGCGCCCCGAGGGTGCCCCGAAAATCGCCTACCTGTTCGATGGTTCCAAGAGCCAGGCCGTCTCATTGCCGAGCATGAATTTGTCCGAGGTGATCGAGTTGCCGGACGGCGATCTGGCCATCGCGATGACGCCAAGCGCGGTCAGCGATCCGGAATTGCTGCCACCGCAGGCGCCCGTTCTGAAAATCCCCGAACTGGTGACGGACTTCTACATCATCATCACCCCTGATCCGGAAAACAAGGTGCTCCCGGTCAAGATGAACCTGGTCGATACGGGAGCCGGCAAGCTCAAGCCGGGCGAAACGCTGTGGTATAATTTCACCCCGCACCGGATCATCGCGAAGCTTGGCGGGGCGGACATGAAGGTCGATCCCCAAGGCCGGACAATCACCAAAGACCCGATCCCGGCCAGCGGCTACTATGTGGCGCGATTCGCTTTTCAGGAGGACGGCAAAGGGGAGTTCGCGCCGATCACGGAGCAAAGCTGGTGGCATGACAGCAACAGCAAGCACCTGGGATTCATGTACAATTCGGGAGGCAAACTTCCGAAAATTTACTATTTCAGGGATTTCCGCCTTCCTGAAGCCGAGGAAACGGCTACTGAGGCGGTTGAACCATGAAAAGCCCGATCGCCATCCTCCGCTTGCTTCTTGCGTTTGCGTTGCTCGGTTGCGCGCAGGCCGCCCCCGAGCGCACCTGCCGCATCGTGTTTCCGGATCGCCCCCAGGAGGCGCCGAAATCCCTCCAGCTTTTCGACGGTAAAAAATGCCGGGAAGTCGAACTCCCGAGCATGAACCTCTCGCCGGTCTATGGGCTGGCTTCGGGTGCCATCCAGCTCAAGCTCCTGGGCGCCGAAGTGGAGGATCCCAAGGACGTTCCCGCCGACGCCCCTTCGGTGGAAGTGCCCGCGGACTGCGCCGACCTCATTCTTCTGGTGTCGGGTGATCCGGACAACAAGACCGCACCCGTGAAACTGGAGCTGGTCGATCTGGGGAGCGAATATTTCAAGGTCGGCCAGACCCTGTGGGCGAACCGCAGCGACAAGGCCATCGAAGCGAAACTGGGCGAACAAACCCTATCCCTTGAACCCGGCGGTTCGGAAATCCTGGATGCCCCGGCCAGCGACAAGGGCGTGCCGACGAGCGGTTACTACAATGCGACGTTCACCTATCAGGCGCAGCCGGACGCAGCCTTCGAGCCGATCACGGAGCAGCAATGGTGGCACGATGCCAACAGCAGGCATCTCGGGTTCATCGTCAACACCGGCGGGAAGCTGCCGAAAATCCATTTTTACCGCGACTTCCGGGATCCTGCGCCGTCCGAATAAAGGGTCGGCACGAGGAATTTTTCCCATCGACCTCCTGCTCCGGATCTGGTGAGTATGGTTGTCGTTAAAGTACGTATGAATGTCGCTATCCTTAAGTTAATAACACTTGTGCGGCTGGAAACGGCACGCATGTTTACCAAGTAAATACGTGGTCATGAAAACACTCCGAAAATACCAATCGCTCCCCCCCATGCGTCAGGAGCTGGGCAAGGCCGGCTTCGCCTTGGTTGCCACGCTTTCGCTCATGGTGCTTCTCGTTATTCTTGCCGTGGGTATGCTGAGTCTCTCGGCCGTAACCCTCCGCAGCTCCAGCCAGGGAGCCGCCCAAGCGGAAGCCCGCGCCAATGCCCGCATGGCACTGATGGTCGCCATCGGCGAGTTGCAGAAACAGATGGGGCCGGACCAGCGGATTTCCGCGAACGGCGCCATCCTCTCCGATTCGAATGTCAACCACCCGCTCTGGACGGGGGTGTGGGACTCGTGGATCGCAGGGCCCCTTGCGAACGCCTCACACAACCCCGCTTATCCCAGCTCGGAAAGCCATCACCAGACCATTGGCAATCAAGCCGATCCCTCCATGGGCCCCGACTATGCCAAAAAAGGCAAGCACTTCCGCCGGTGGCTGCTATCCCTCGACGAGATCGAAGCCACCGCGGTGGATGGCGCGCTCTCCCTTGCCCTGAACGGAAAGCCAATGCCCGCCGGGAATGACACCGCCATACGCCTCGTGGGCAAGGGCTCGCTGGGTGAGGCCGCGCCGTCCTCCGACTTTGTCAGCGCCCGTCTGATCGCAGTCAAAGCCGCCTCCGCCACCGCAAGCCGGGGGCGCTACGGCTGGTGGGTGGGTGATGAGAACCAGAAGGCGCGTGTGATGCATGATTCCTACGCATCCACACCTGCTGCCAATGGCGCGGAAAAGATATTCAGGGGACAATCGCCCGGATCCACCGGCACCAGCAGCATCAAGGATCTGGAGGGAATCACCGCCGCCCAGGATGCCATGCTCAAAGGTCTGCCCACGCTCAACACCTTGGATTTGGTGGCCAGCGATCCGGCCAAGCAACCCGCCAAGCGGAACTTCCATGCGGTGAGCCCGTTTTCCCAATCGGTTCTATCGGATGTCCGCGAAGGAGGGCTCAAACGGGATCTTTCGGTGATACTGGAGCAGCCGATCGATCTCGCCAACCAAGGGCCCGAATACATGCTCTATGAATTCGATGATCCGCGCTTTCCGTATCTGAATAATCCGAATGATGCACGCCGGGCCAACTCACGCGTTCCCATCCAGGATCTGGCTGCTTACTATCAGCTATACAATGACATCAAACCCACCGATGCAACCTACGGTGTCGCTGGTCGCGAAGGTGTCCAATACACATCAACAGGCCTCGCGAATTCACTTCAGATCAGAGTTCCGGATCACGATGGGGGATTAACAAAAAATGGCCGGCAACGGCTCATTCGGGAATACACCTCGCTCTATCGCCAACCCGTCATCACCAAGGTTCAGTTCCTTGTCGGGGTATCGGCCCAGCCGATCACACAGGCTGATCGTGACAAAGTCTTGTATGACATAACAAATCACCCGGTAGCACGGGTTAGGGCAAATTTAAAGCCCATCAGGGACACCGACACTCATAAGCTCAAAGTTGGCATCACACCCATGGTGACGCTCTGGAATCCAAGCAACCTTCCACTGGTCATGGATGCCGCCCAGATCTTGCGCTACAATTCACCGCCTTTCGGCCTGCGCTGGCGGAAATACCGCCCGGGAGGCGATGTCGTCGATTCCTATTGGTTCAACTTGAGTTATACCGCCGATCCAGGAACTGGCTCAGGCGGCGGCCAAAGCACTGGCTTTTCCCTGCTGAGATTGTTTTTTTCCAAGAACCCGAGCAGCATCGTATTTCAACCGGGTGAAGTGAAGGTCTTCTCACTTCCGGCCACCACTGCGGCAAATCTAAAAGATGATGCCGGCAACACCCTGCAATTGGCCACCGAAGGAACCAATTTGAATACGGTGAACACATGGGATCCATTCGGTGTTTTCCTCATGCGGAATTCAGCCCCATCCGGGCATTACTCCAACGCCGCCCCTGATGCTTACAGCTTCGCAGGCACCCAACCCGGCCAATCCCTGGTCTTTGGTCCCGGCGACCGCATCTCCCTCAGCATTGATTCCGAGAACGAGCAGAATGTGCTCAATTATCTGGATGGCAGGGTCGCCTCCTCCTCAGCGGAAATCAAAGGCGCCGCATTCAGCCTCTACATGCTGGATGAGGGCTACCAAGTGCAATGGCGGGATGCCATCGATTCCTTGAGGCATAACATCATGATCAGTCGTCACGGCAGTGGCACCCCAGCTAACAAGGTTGCTCTTGGCGGCTTCTATCGGCAACTCATCCTCCCCGGTTTCCCGGGTGAGGCGCCGATTGCCTTCGATAGTGAGACCAATGCGATCCCCGGTTCACAAATTATCGGTGCCAGCAATGCTGACGAAATCATCGCCATGATGGATTTCTCCCTCAGCATCGGCAGTGAAACGGCAAGCGGTGCCGCGGGTGGATATGGCGGAGGAAGGCGCATCACGAGCCGGCCGTTTCTTCATTCCGCAATCGGTGCGATGCCATTCATTACCCAATCGGACAAGGCTTCGCTCTACGATTACGGATGGGACTGGCAGGTTGGCGAAATCAATTCCGTTGAGGATTCCATCCTGCAAGCGAAGCCGGGAACAGGGAGCGGTTACTACGGCGGCGGCTACACCGTGGAAAATGGAGCCACCCATGTCATGCAAAGCGAAATCCCGGTATTGCCACCCATCTCCATCGCATCACTCAGCCATGCGCATCTTGGCGGGTTCAGTTTGGCCAAGGCGATTCCCGTGGGAGAAAATCCGGACACGGATACGTATTGGTTCAAATCAACCGAATGCAGCAGCCCGACAGGTGTTGCCTACCAACGGGTGACTGCCTCGGGTCAGAACGGGCTGGCACCGCACATTGTGCAAGCGGTTGGGAACTCCTATGCCCATCCCAACATCCCGGCCGACAAGTCCTTCGTAATGAAGCTACGCACCTTCGACCTCGATGAAGGCGGCAAAAACGTTCCCTTCGTCGACCATTCCTACCTCGCCAACAAGGCGCTGTGGGATGAATACTTCTTTTCCTCCATGTCTCCGCAGCCTTCCAAGGTGGAGCTTTTCGGGGGCACGTCACGCACCGCCAAACAAGTGGCCGACGAGTTCTATTTCGGAAGCGGGTCAAGCCTGCTTCCCAACCGGCGCATGCTCCCTTATAAGAGCAATCTGGATCAAACCAAGCTCAACGCGCTATTTACCCAAACCAACCTTTTCTCGAACGGGCTCGCCGACAAAATCGCCGCCCATCTCGTGGTCGATGGCGCGTTCAATGTGAACTCCACATCCGTCGATGCATGGAGAGTCCTGTTCTCCAGCCTGCGGGGGAAACCGGTTGCCTATCTGGAATCAGGCAAGACCCCGCTCGAATCCGTTTCGGCGGATAAGACAGCCGTGAATTCTGTCATGCTGCCGAATGCCAAGCCCATATCGAGTAGCGCGATCTCATCGCCGAATAACCCGAGCGAGCAATGGATAGCCGGACGCGAATTGACAGACACGGAGATCGGGAAACTGGCCGAGGCCATGGTCAGGCAGGTCAAGCTCCGGGGGCCGTTTCTTTCGATGTCGGAATTCATCAACCGCAGGTTGGACGGCTCCAATGCCAAAGACATGGCCTTGAAGGGTGCGCTGCAGGCGGCGTTGGATGACCCAAGCGTGTCGATCAACGCCCAGTTCCGCACCCCGGCGCGCGTTCTCGACAGCGAGGTCGCCGGGGTTGGGTTCGCTTTCCCGGATGCCGCCAAGGGCCCCATCGCCTACGGCAGCCAGCCGTACGTGGATCAGGCGGACGTCCTCCGGAGCCTTGCCGAGCAACTCACCCCGCGCGGCGATACCTTTGTAATCCGGACTTATGGCGACTCCATCGATGCACAGGGCAACGTGGTGGCCCGCGCTTGGTGCGAGGCCGTTGTCCAGCGGGTGCCGGAATACCTTGATCCCGCCGATGAGAACCATGTGAAGACCGCCTCCCTGCTTTCGGAAGCCAACAAGCGCCATGGTCGTAGATTTCAAATCGTCAACTTCCGCTGGCTGAATGCCGATGAGGTGTGAATCGCCTTGCGCGATGTTTCCCGGAACCGATCCTACTCTGTGCCCATGAAATGCCCGTCACTCGTCCCGCCGGTTTTCGCCGCGATCTGCTTTTCCGCCTTGGCCGTCGCCCAGGATCAGGAGCAGGTTTCCCTGCAGTTCGTCTCCTTCCCGAAGGCGGTGGATGCGCAGCCGGTCGAGCTTCTGGTCGGCGAGGGCAAGGCGATCCCCGTGGAGCTCCCCACCAACAGCCTTTCCCCGGTTTACAAGGTGGGCAGGCTTTCCAAATGGGTGCTGGGAAAAACCGTCGCCGGCGAGGACGGCAAGGACACCTTCAAGGTTTACGGCGAAGGACAGGCCGGCGCATCCGCAAAACAGCTCGTTCTCGTCGTCCGCAGCGGGGCGGAAGCGGCGGATGGCCTCACGCTGACCACCTTCGATGGCGGGGCGAAAGGCTTCGGGGGCGGCTCCTACCTTTTCTTCAACGCCGCCAAGGTCGATATCGCCGCCACGGTCGGAGACACGAAATTCGCCCTGAAACCGCTTGCGCACAAGCTCGTGCACCCCAAGCCGTCGAAAAGCGAGGGCGACAGGAAATACCTCTTCACCTATCTCTATTTCCGCAAAGGCGAGGAGGCGGTTCCCTTCTACTCCTCCACCTGGCGCTTCAGCGAAAAGGCGCGGAGCATGGTGTTTTTCTACCACGACACCCACGGCGGGCAACTGCGCACCCACTCGATCCGGGATTACCTGCCTTGAGGGCTTTGCCCGAAAACATGAACCATGTCATCGACGGGTTTACAGCCCGGTACGGATTAACGGTGTCGAGCCGCAGGGCATCGGCTAGGGTCAAAGCGGTTTGTCGGGAAACGACTTTTTATTGCCGCAAAATAAAGGATTAAAGTGATTGTCGCCAGCGCCAGCTCTTGTAAATTCCGCCTGTAGTCACGAAGTAGTCACTTCGAGTCCAAATAAGCCCATGATTCCCATGATTCCCAGGCTCCCGGCGTCCCGGGGCTTCGCGCTCGTCGCCACGCTTTCGCTGATGGTACTTCTGGCGATCCTAGCCGTGGGTCTCCTGAGCCTCTCGGCGGTGACCCTGCGCAGCTCCGGCCAGGGAGCCGCCCAAGCGGAAGCCCGCGCCAATGCCCGCATGGCACTGATGGTCGCCATCGGCGAGCTCCAGAAGCAGATGGGGCCGGACCAGCGGATTTCCGCGAACGGCGCCATCCTCTCCGATTCGAATGTCAACCACCCGCTCTGGACGGGGGTGTGGGACTCGTGGATCGCGGGGTCGCTTCCTGCTGGCCGCAATCCGCTGTATCCGAGCTCGGCGAGCCATCAGCAGACCATCGGGAATCCCGCCGATCCGACCTCGATGCATCCGAAGTATTCCGAAAAAAGCAAGCATTTCAGGGCATGGCTCCTGTCGCTTGATCCTGCCGAAGCCGGCAACATCGAGATGGCGCGAACCTTGGCGCTGGATGGCAAAGAGTCGCCCGGCGGGAGCGACACAGCCGTTCTGCTGGTTGGCAAAAACTCAACAGGGAGCACGGATGCGGCGGGTCATGTCAGCGCGCGGTTGTTGCCGGTGAAAAGGGATGCGACGAGCGCGGTTTCAGGCCGCTATGGCTGGTGGGTGGGGGATGAGAGCCAGAAGGCGCGGTTGCTGCAGGATTCCTACTCGCAGGAATCCGCCCCGTCCCTGGCGAAAAAACTGGCGCGAACCCAAGCCCCGGCATCCACGGGGACCGCCGTTATGGCGGATCTTGCAGGCATCACTCCGGTACAGGAAAAATCGCTCTCCAGAGCGGCGTCCCTGGGCTCCCTCAATCTCGTCGTGGAACCCGGGGCGAAGCCCGCGCAGAAGAATTTCCACACGGTCACCACCGACTCGGCAGGCGTCCTTGCGGATGTCAGGGAAGGGGGGCTCAAGCGCGACCTTTCCACCATCCTTGAGCGCACGATCGATCCGAACGAGGTGTATGATTTGCAGACACTTGCCGGCGTGGAAGCTGATTTCAAAAGAGCCACTGCACTTAAGACTGCAGGTCCTGATTTTATGTTATACAACTTTGATGACATGTCTCAAAGCACTAACGGCAAAACTGGAGAAGCTTGCGTGCCGATTCAGGATCTTGCTGCTTACTACCAACTTTATGACCACAGTCGTTCTGGTTGGAAAGGTGGTATTCAGTTTACTACAACGCAATCTTCACCATCCCACTCAACCTTGAATGGCGGGATAATGGTGAGTAACCCCAATTATGGAGCCACCACAAGCGACTATAACCTCTATCTCCGCCATCACAGCGCGTTGTATCGGAATGTGTATCCGGTCAAGATGGAGTTTGTGCTAAGCTACATCACGGAGCCCCGTCCCCAGGCGGACATCGACAGCGATCGCGCCGGATATCCCACAGCCAATCCTCCTGTTCCGCCCAATCCCGACCCGGACACCCACTGGTTGAAGGTCGGTTACACCCCTTCGATGACTTTCTGGAATCCCAACAATGTGCCTGTGGTCATGAACCGTGGGAACCCTGAGTTCACCTCGATCATGGTGCGGGAAAATGCGGTACCGATGCAGATCACTTTGCGCAAGCATACCGGCACGGGTGGCCCGGTCCAGGCGGATGTTCCCGCCAGGGCGCCTTTTCCGGGGAATTTGGGGCAGCGGACGATACAGCTCACCAACATCACCAATACCCAACAAGGCGAACTCTACACGCTGTTCATCGCCGGGAACGAGCCGTTGGTCTTTCAACCCGGGGAGAGCAAAGTTCTCGCATTGCAGTATTCTTCGCTCACGGCGCAGGATCAAGGTCAAGCCAACCTGGATTTCTATTTGCGCGGAACCGGATACAGGATGAATGAGCCTTTCGTTCCGTTGCTCGAACTGAAACCCGGTTGGAATCCCCTGCGGTTCATCCGCCCTACGGGCAGGAATGGTGCCGTCATGAGCGGCTTCCTGACCTTCAAGCCATCGAACAGCATTTCCGCGGTGATCACGGCGGGCACAGGACGCACATTCAACGTGGACTTCGCGCCCAAAGGCCGTCACGGTCGTAATGCGCCGGGCGTTATGTGGCATTACAGATCCTATGGGTTGAGCGGCCGGACTTTCCCCGGGGGCAATCCTGATGTCTCGATCTGGGGCAATTACCGCACCGCCCTTCTCTCCGCCGGATTGAACCCCGGCACGGCCATTGCCGCCACGACTATGGGTACGGGCATATCCATCGCCGAACGCAGCGGCCTAAGCCTGATCACTTCCATGCGGGATCCCGCCAACATGCTAGACGATCTGCCCCAGTCCTTCTTCTACTACGGGATGAAGGCATCCACGGAAACACAGGAAAAAAACAACAATCAGGTGGGGGCAGCGCGCCGCTTCCCTTCCCGACCCTTCACCCATTCCACCGTGATGATGCCGCAGTTCATCGACCGGATCACCGGCTCCAGTCTATATAACAACGGTTGGAACTGGTATTTCATGCCTCTCGACAACTTCCTTGGTCCACCCGTATCCATTTCAATGAATAATCATGGATACTATGGAGGCGGATATACCGCTGAAAATGGTACGACCCATGTCGTCCAACAGGAGCTTCCCCTGATACCGCCCATGTCCATCGCCGCACTCAGCCATGCCCAGTTGAGCGGCTACAGCCTTTCCAGCGAATCGGCGGCAGCCGGGTTCGGCGATTTGCCTGGACGGAACAATCCCGCCGTTTCCGAATCTTTCCGCCGCACCACGGCCATCGGCTACGGCGGCCTCGAACCTCGGACGCTCCAAGCGATCGGAAACTCATATGCCCATCCTTTCATTCCCAAGGACCGCGCCATCACCACGCTGGGCCGTGTGTATTACCAAGGCACTGCTGCGGAGAATCCCATCCAGGAACCCTATGCAGACCATTCCTACCTCGCGAACAAGGCATTGTGGGATGATTATTTCTTCTCCTCGATCACGCCGGTGCCCTCTAACAACCCTATTTACAACGAGCCTGCGAGGACGATTGATCAGGTTACCCGAGATTTCATTTCTCAGGCTCGCCAACTCCCAAATCGACGGATGGTTCCGTATGAAAAGGGCTTGGATGATTCGAAGATCACCAGTTTGTTATCCTTGTATTCCCAATACAAGGATGGCTTTGCGGACAAGATTGCCGCGAACATGATGATGGAGGGAGCGTTCAATATCAACTCCACCTCGGAAGCGGCATGGAAGATTTTCCTTTCCAGCCTTCAGGGAAAATCCGTGACATATTTGGAACCAAGCGATGCCGTAAGCGGAAGTCTGCGCACCAAAGACCATCAACCTGATGGTGTTCCGGTAGGAACTGGTGCGCTGGCAAACGGGAAGCCTGTAACCGGAAGTTCGGCGGATCCCTCGGATGCCGAACAATGGACCGGCTGGAGGGAGCTGACCGACAAGGAAATCGGGGAACTCGCCAAGGCGATGGTCAAGCAGGTGAAAAAGCGCGGGCCTTTCCTTTCCATGTCCGAATTCGTCAACCGCCGCCTCGACTCCGGCAGCGACGAGCTTTCCGCGATGGGCGCCCTGCAGGCGGCGATCGATGATCCCGATTGCTCGATCAACGCGGGCTTCCGCGATGCGTTGCGCAAGTTTTCGACCTTGGAAAAAACCTACGCCAACGCCGTTTTCCCGCGGGCGATGGAAGGCGCGGTGGCTTATGGAAGCTCCGCCTACGTCGATCAGGCGGACATACTGCGGAACTTCGCCGAGCAGCTCACGCCCCGCGGCGATACCTTTGTGATCCGCGCCTACGGCGATTCGCTCGATGCGGACGGCAAGGTGGTGGCGCGCACATGGTGCGAGGCCGTGGTGCAGCGCACCCCGGAATACCTCGACGCGGCGGATGAGCCGCATGTCAAACAGGCCGGACTCACCTGCCCGGCGAATGTCGCGTTCGGCCGCAGGTTCGAGGTTGTGAGATTCCGCTGGCTCCATTCTTCCGAAATATGAGTGCGTCCATACCCGCCATCATCCTTGCCGCACGACGGCTGGCCGCTTTCCTGCTCGCGTCTTTCGTCGCCTTCCCGGCGGAGTCGAACGCGCAGGAAAAAACGATCAAGCTGCGGTTTTTGGGATTCCCTCAGGTTACCAACCCCCAACCCGTCGAGCTTCTCGTGGGTGATGGCAAAACGATCAAGGTGGACACCCCGGGTAATGAGCTTTCGCAGCCGTATTCCGTGCCCGTTTTGGCTTCGATCAGTGTCGGAGAGACGGTGACGAACGAAAAGAACGAGTCCGTGTTCAAGGTTTACGGGAGCGCGAAAGCGATCAACGCGGAGGAACTGATCGTGCTGCTGCTCAGGAAGGGGCAGAAGCCCAGCGACGGCTTCGTGGTGCTCCCGGTCGATGCGGGCCGGACGGGTTTCAAACCGGCCAGCTACCTTTTCATCAACGCCTCGAATCTGGAGGTGGGTGGCGTCATCGGGGACCAGAAATTCGCGATGAAGCCCGGCCAGCGGCGGATGTTGCAACCCAAGCCGAACCACGCGGACGGGATCTGCCAGGTCACGCTCTCCTACATGAAGGGCGATGAATGGAAAACGGTTTATGACACGCGCTGGCCGGCCAGCGACAAGTTCCGTTCGATGGTTTTCTTTTACCAGGATCCGGGGACGGGGCGTCTGGGAATTGTTCCGGTGGTGGATGTTCTGCCATACAAGGGGCAATGATACTGAGGCGTGATGCCTTGCCGGAACGGCAATGGCTGGTGTCTTCGGCTTCACTTGTCCGCCGCCGCCGGCCCGATCGTCCCGCCGGGCACGAATTCCGCCGGGGTTTCGGTCTGGCGCTGGTCTTGCTTGCCATGGCTCATGTTAGACCGTTTGCCAAAAATAGTTGCCGTTACTCGGAATGAGTCCGGCAGACCGAACAGATGGTTTCCGGGCGGCCGAGCAACGCCCGTATGGATTCGAATAGCTTGTCGTTGAGTTCCTCACCGCGCTTTGTGATGTAGCCGGCCATGT
>CAMBQC010000052.1 GCA_945869855.1 Prosthecobacter debontii | reverse complement strand
GGAGAATACACTGCGGAGCCGGTCTGGGAAGGGGAAAAGGGGGTTGTCGTTTTTCACGGAGGAAAAACCGGTGATCCGCCTCGCCGCGTCGCTGTTGATTGTGGTTGGCGTATTCCAGCTTTTCGACAGCATCCAGGTCGGTTCAGTGGCGATGCTGCGCGGCCTTCACGATGCGAGGACGCCTGCGCTGATCGGATTTTTCGCCTACTGGATGGTCGGCCTGCCCATCGCGGTGCTGCTTTCCATGAAATTTGACCTAGGCGCTGTGGGCGTCTGGTGCGGGCTGGCGGTAGGGCTTTTCGTGGCGTGCGTCATGCTCGCTCCGCGCCTTTGGAAAATGACGGTGCCCGCAGTTGCCAACCCGGATCGCGCCTGAGGAGGATGCGCGAGCGGGGGTGGAAAACTACCAATGCAACCAACGCGTGGCGATGTGCTCGGGGAGTGGCCGCGTGAGTATATAAGCAAGGCCTAGGGCACAAAAAAATCCACCCCTCAACACAAGGAGTGGATCAGCAACCAATATCTAACTACCGATTAGAAGGAATACTGGAGTCCAAGTGCGATGCCCAGATCTTTTTCGAGAGCGGAATCACCAACGACTTGCGTTTCAACGGAAAGGGTCGCAGCGACATTTTCATTGATCTGATATCCAACGTAGGCTTCGATGGCGCCTACATCTTCGCCTTGCAGACCGCCCGAGCCGCCAGGTGAAGATGTGTGCATCGAAAAGAGATGGTTGTATTGCAGACCTCCGAAGAATTGGCCCGATTGATAGTTGATTCCTACTTCTGCCAACAGACCTTCAGTCGAGAAAGTGAAGCCCTGCACTGTAGATCCTAAATACCCGTAACCAAGTCCACCGACCAGCGAGAAACCCTGTTCCAGCTCGTGGGTGTAATTTAAGAGCAACCGGATGTCTGTGAAGCTGAAATCGGCAGAAGAGCCTCCGCCGCCAATCGCACCGAGAGAACCATAAGTTTTCTCTAAGCTTCCATCTACCGAGAAACCGTGTGACAAATCGAAGCCGCCGACGAGTTTGAATCCGGAGGTATCTTCCGTGATGGAATCATTGCCGGGCGCGCTGACTGTAAGTTCGTTGTAAACGCCGCTCACTCCCAGATAGGGATTGAAGCCGGCTGTCGGTGAGCTAGCGGTTGGTGCAGTGGCGAGTGTGTCACCAGCATGTGCCATGGCGCATGTGAGGATTGTTGCGGATAGGGTAGCGATGTAGTATTTGTTTTTCATTGTATTTAGTTGTGGTTTTCGAATCGGACTACCACTTGGCTTTTTCTTAGAAAGTATTTTAAACTGTCTGTTAGATAACCAAGCTTGTAATCAGAACAGTTACAAGAAAACCGTTGAAATTACCCCTGACAAGCAAAATTTCAACTAATGCTAGGAATTTGCTTTTTCATCTAGGGCGGAGAATACACTGCGGAGCCGGTCTGGGAAGGGGAAAAGGGGGTTGGATTTATCCGGAAAGCACCTTCAGCAGGCTCCGCCAGGTCTTCGAGGTGGTCGTCGAGGATTAGCCGCCCTCCCAGCATTTTTGGGCGCTCCGATCATTTTTAGCTGTGAAATGATCCTCCGAGACTTATCCTCACTGATCGATTTTCCAGCAGGACACCAGGAATGCGCGACAGCTGAAAAAACTTGAGAAAATGTCACAATGAAGCACCTGACTCTAAATAATGTCCTCGGTCAGTTTGTTACCGATGTCCTCGGTTCATACCATCGGCTGTTTTTTGGCGGGCCAAACCGCCTAGTCTGATTCATTTGGCCTATATTCGATTTACTCCGAATGCAGGATGACGCCGTTCGTGCTTGATTACTGTGATACGAATCACTTCGCCATTCACGACGCGAAAAAGGATCAAATAGGGAAATCTCTTCATCAGTGATCGTCGTGTATCACCACGAACTACCATCCAGCGAGACGGCATGGCTGCAATGCGAAGAACCTGCCTTTCAAATTCGTTGATGAAATCGTCACCCAGATTACGGGATTGTTCGTTGTAGTAATCACGTATCTCGACAACCTCTCCTTCAATCGCAGGGTGATACTCAATTCTCATTGCCTTAAGCGGTGCATCAATTGTTCGTGCGAAATCGCTGTGACCTCTCCACTTTCAATTTCTTGATCCCGCTCCTCTGCGAGCCTCAATGCAGTTTCGTCGTCTAAATCGACGGAAAACTGAAAGGGATCCTCAATGCTCTCCCATAAGGATGCCGCAAGCATCGCCCGTTCCTTGGTGGGAAGCTTCAGGGCTTCTGGTGCAATCTGGTCAATGCTCATAAATAAAGCTTATCACGGAATAGGCGGAGGAAAAGTCAGAATACCGCTGCTCCAAGAAATGCTTGGAATTTGCTTTTTCACCTAAGGCGGAGAATACACTGGGGAGCCGCTCTGGGAAGGGGAAAAGGGGGTTGGCTTGTGGGTGTGATCACAAACATCATGTCCTCACCCCGTGGCGATATGAGGAGCGTGACGATGAGGCAAGCCCAAACACAACATCCGAAGCCAAGAGCGATTAGTTTCGTCACCCGGGGCGTGATGCGTGCATGGTGATGCTCCGAGAGCCCTTGCTTGAGAAGGGCAAAGGCGCAGACAAATGCCATGCCCATCCCTCCCCCATTGCCGAGGTATCGCCAGAGGTACCCGAGGACTGCGTGAGGATCGCCATCCCTAACCAACATCCCGCCGATCTTGGGAATGAAATTATCCATCCATCCGGCCATGACGAAGGAAATTCGCAGGACATCGTAGCAGGTGACTGCGATGATGCCCATGGCGAAACCACGCAGCATCAGCCTGCCATAGTGCGGCCGCCAACAGCCAAAACCCATTGCGATGGCAAGCGCCGGAATGACCAGGAGGAGCGAGGCAAAGGGAAGGGTGCAAATTCCCATGAGGGGCAAGGCAAGGGCCGTGATGGGAGCGAACCCGATGCCGAAGATCATGGCCGCAGCCATGCCGTCATGAAGACTCGGCACGGCATTTTCCATAGCCTGCCGGGATGCATCAGCGCTACGAGAGCGAGAGGCGCGGTCAATGATTTCATTGCTTCGGGTATTTGGCGGGTCAATTGACCATATACTCGGCGCGGACGATGGTGATGATGTCCTTCTCGTAGGATGAGGTGTCGTTGTTGCCCTCGGTGGAGGTAAAGGTGGAGTTGGCCGGGTTGATGTTGATGATGCCCATTGACGAATCCACGAGTTGCCCGAGGCCGGTATTGCCGGCCGAGCGCAGGATGTTCTCGGCACGGTTGCGGGCGTCCTTGGCGGCCTCCGCAAGCATCTCCAGCTTGAGCTCACCGAGGCGGGTGTAGTAGTAGCTCGGGGCATGGGAGGTCACGAAGACATCCTGTTCCAGCAGCGAGGTGATCTCGCGCGAGGCCTTTTCTATCTGCTGCACGTTGGTGGAATTCACGGTGACCACCTGCAAGGCGCGGAAGCCGGTGGACTTGCGGGTTTCCGACTGCACGGCCACGGTGGTGCCGGGGAGCACCTTGTCCTCACGCACCGTCTCGAATTCCTCGGCGACTTCGGCCGACTGGGTCTTGATTTCATCCGGCTTGATTCCCTGCGCCTTCAAAAATTCAACCACCTTGTCGGTGCCGCCCTTGAGTGAAACATAGGCGGCCGTGCGGTCGCTTCCCTTGCTTTCGATGGTGGCCGACCACCCGATGAGATCGGAGACGATTCTCTTCTTGGCGGAGCCGGTGATGCGGATGTTGTTTTTCTCCGGCTGCTTTCGGACATCCCGCCAAGTGGTGGCGGCGATGTAGGTGGAGCCCACAAGGCCCAGCGCAAGGGCGAGGGCGGCGAGGGGCGGCAGGCTGATGCTGCGGACTGGGCGTTGCGGTTGATTGTCGGTGCTCATGGTGGCGTTGGTGTTGGCGTTGGTGTTGCTTTCCGACCCGGGATGCAAATGCTAGGAATTTGCTTTTTCATCTAGGGCGGAGAATACACTGCGGAGCCGGTCTGGCAAGGGGAAAAGGGGGTTGGCCTCTTGTTTTCATGTATGAAGAGCATTCATGATCGCTTGAGGCTCTCTCTCGACTACTCGCAGCAATGCCTTGGCTGGCCCTTCTGGCTCGCGCCGCCCTGCTCCCAGTTTTGCAGTGTCTTGATGCTCACCCCGATCGTAAGCGAAGGAAACGCTGCCCTCTTGATGTGATTCAGGCGGCGGCGGATTTTTCGCGGCGGGCGGCGGCCTTGCGGGCCGGGGTGAGGCTGGCGGCGAGGGCGAGCTGGCTTGCGTCGGTGATGACGAGGCGGACGCCGCAGCCGAACTCGACGCGCATCTGGCGCTCGGAGGGGTGGCGGATCTCGATCTCGACGAAGGTCACGTCTGCGACACGCCACGGTGCAGGGACGGATGAAGGGGACATCCCGCGAGGCTACCGCGGAGGTTCGGGGCTCCGCGAGATTTCACGGGGGGCAGCGTTTCCTTCGCTTACTGAAGATCGGGAGGATAGCCGAGTGATGATTGCTGGTTTTGGATTTTGGATTGCCGGGCTAGTGGTCCAGGAAGGCGGTGGGGGGAGGGGCGGCATCAAGACCGGGAGCGGCTCCGCTGCGACGGCGGTCACTCGGGCTCGCGATAGCCCGGGTGGGCTGCGCGAATGAGTTCGGAGAAGCGCGGGTCATCCCCTGCGGCTTTTGCGGCGGGGTTGATGAGTGAGCGCTGTTTCAGTTCCGGGAAGGGGAGGCGTGCCGTCCGGATTGCTTTCAGATCATAGAGCATTTCGTCCATTTTTCCGTTGAGCAGCATCCGCCAGTCCCATGGGGGGCGCTCGGTGGAGGGGTGCTGGTTGCGGATGGAGGTGGTGCAGTTGGTGGTGACGGCGTTGTACCAGCGTGGTTTCTCCCGCATCTGATTGATCGAGGCCAGGTACTCGCGGAAGCGCAGCCGCGCCTGATCCGGGGTGAGGGAGGTGCGGTAGAGGTAAACGTCCTCGCCCTTGCGGTAGTTGGTGCGGACGCGCATCACATCGCGCTCCTCCGCGACGATGAAGATGAGCGGGTATTGCCGGTAGAGGCCACCGATGGCGGAGTAGCTCTGGCCGGCGCGCTTGCGCGTCTCGATGGAAAAAGCGAGCGGCGGGGAATCGGAGAACTGGAAGCTGACGATGGGATGCGCCATCCACGGCGAGCCCCAGTAGTTGATGGCGATGTCCACGCCGGTGATCGAGGAAAGCCGGACTTCCCGCGTGGTCCAGCGCGGGGTGAAATCCGTGTCGCTGCGGTATTCGAAATCACGGACGTTGCGGAGGGTGACGATATCGCCGTCAATCTCAGCGGCGGGCACATGCGCCACATCCGGCTGCCATGCGGCGACGGCAGACGGTTTCAGCGAGAGCCACCATATCAGTGTTGCGGCGGTGCAAACGCCCCAGACAGCCCATGCCCGCCAGCGGAACTTTTGCCAGATCATCACTGCCAGCAGGCAAAGCATGGCCAAAGCAGCGAGCCAGATGCCCGGCCCATCGAAGCTCAACGCGCCGAAGACCCACAGCGAGGCCAGAAATGCTGGAAGTATGGCCAAAACCATTCCGGCACGCCTAAGAAAACTTCGGATCGTTTTCCTGAAAGATGAGTTCATAACAGAATGGAGATGGAAAACGCCCCTGAACTTGATCCCCACTTATTACTCGGCCGGAGAATGATTTTTAAGCCATGCCTTACGGGCATCGAGGTTCTCCTTGAGCGCCGCCGTTTTGGCGCGTTCCGTCGAGAATACGTCATATAGGCGAAACAGCCTCGATACATCATCGCGCAGATCCTTGCTTGAGTCTTGGAGCAGATTATCGATGTCGACGGCCTCGTCGAGGCTGGGTTGACGAGTTCCAGCACTACCTTCACCCAGCACGACTACCTGAAGCTGGCTTTTGAGGCGCTCAATGATCGCGTCCTTCTGGCCGAGCTCATGGATCGCAAGATTGCGGCCCCCTTCGCTTAGCTTTTGATTTTCAAGCTGGCTCACCACATCCCTGCGCAGGGATTCCATGCGCTCGATGCCTTTGCGAAGTTCCTCGGCGGTTTCATTGCGTTGTTTGCCGGATTGGACGCCATCGCGGCGGTTCTGTTTCCAATCTTCGCTGATGCGGGTGTTTTCCTGATAGTAACCATTCCAATACGTTTCGCTGCCGCTCGCCTCATATTTCTCCACATCGCGATGGGTGGGGAAAGACTTTGTGAGCTCGACGATCTGTTCTACGCGGGTGAGATTGTGCGCATCGATTTTATCAAGATCCCCGAGTGCGGTTGTATCACCTTTGCGGATCTTCTCCTTCACTTCGGCGCGCTTTCTCGCATACATTTCGATTCCGGCCTGAAGCTGGTTGATCGCATCACGCTTGATCTGGGAAACCTTGAACCGGGAATCTTGCGAGTCGCGCATGCCGGCGAGCATGCCAACGAGTTCCGCCACACGTTTTTCTATACGTGCGTCCAGCGTTACGATCTCGGCGCCGAGTTCGGCGAGCCGCGCTTCGCGTTGGGTGATCTGGGCTTCGAGATTCACGACCGAGGCCTTGCGGGCTTCGAGATCGATGGGCGTTTCCTTTGTTTCAGCGAACAGGCATGATGAGAAAGAGAGAAGAGCAAGCGGGAGTTGGCTTAGTTTCATGGTCGTTTCGTATCAGTTATTCTGCAGGTGCAAGTGCAGCAGCCTTTGGAGTTCATCAATGGTCTCCGGAAGTTCGCAGGATCCGTGCGGGCCGGGGACGATTTTCTCCGACTTCGCGGATTTCAGGTGCGAACTCCAGTAGTCCACCACCCCGTCCGAGCTGTGCGGGGTATCGCCTTTTCCCTGGTCGCCGATGATCGAGTGGTGGGGGACTTCGATGGGGCGGGAATCGAGCACCTTGACGGTCGGGTTTTTCGGAGACAGCCCGTCGATGCTGTTGGGTATGCGTTTCGCGTCGCCCGTGATCACCGCAACCGAGTTGCCGACCGTATTGACGGTGGTGGAGACGAGATCGACCGGGAGCGAAATCAACCTGATGGCGATGGTGCCGAGCATGCCCAGCGCCATATCGCTGCCACGGTGAGGCGAGCAGATGAAGATGGTCCGATCCACATTCGGGTTCGCCTTGAAGTGGGTGCATCGATCGATCAGATCGCCGGGTTTGACGTTGGCGAAGAATTGGCCGGCTTTTTCCTCACCGATCACATCCCATGAATCGCGCTCCACGGTAGTTACCTGGGCGCGGGACAGGATGCCACCCATGCTGTGGCCGACGAGCACCATGTCCTTGGAAGCCGGATAGCGCTGCTGCACTTTCGTAAGTTCCTCGCGCAGGCGGAGGGCTGAGTAGAGGGGGGGATTTCCGGTGGGGTAGGCGAAGACCCAGCATTGGTAGCGGCGGCGCAGATCCGGGTCTGTTTCGATTTCGTTGATCACATTGCGCCACATGCGCGGGGTGGAAATGAGGCCATGGACGAAAATGAGAGGGATGCGATCGGGATCGTAAGGCTGAAGCATGTAGAGCCCGGTGATGTTCATGTGCTGCTGCACACGGACCGCGCCCAGCAAGCCTTCGAGCATTTCAATGTGCTGCGGGTAGTAGGCGAGCGGCGCCGAAAAATCCGCATCCAGCGTGCGCTCTTTGCCCGCCACGCGGCTTTTCGTTTTCTCCGACGGATCGATCAGTGAAAGCGTCACGTCACTGCCCTTGAAATCAAGCACGGCGGTGACCGGTGCGGTGACACCCACAAGCGGAGAAAAAGCCTCCAACGGATCGGTCTTGCGGATGCCCACGAGCGCACCGCCGATGCCGTCGATGCGGTTGCGTCGCTTGATGGTTTTCAATTCCACCTCACCGGCGGGAACGAAGCCGGTGAAATGATCCGCATTCCACACCCCGTCCGGAGTGCCTTTGGCAAAACGCAGGCGGTAGGTCGAGCCGCCTTGGCTGAGGGTCAGCGGCCGATTCCAAAGCGATCCGTTTTGAGAGGATCTCAGCAGCACGACGAGATCGGCGGCGGCCTTGTTGTAAATTACCCGGGCGTGTTCGCCGGATTCTTCCGAGCCGAGGATCCCGGTCGCTTCCCGCGCCGCGTCGAGATAGAGGACTGCTCGCTGTTCATCGGAAAGCGTCTTCCTGCCCGCCTCGCCCAGACGGGTGACGGCACCCGCGTGGCGGCCCTCAGCCGGCGGGAGATTATCGTGAGCGCACGAGGAAAGAACCAAGCCGACAAGTAGCGAGGCGCGCAGGGAGCATGTGATTACGTGGATCTGGTGATTCATTTTGGTTTTGTGTTCTTAGCCGGGTGGGAGGTGATGGCGGTAGATAGGGCAGCCTGGAATTCAAGCATGCGACGCGGAAGCACCGGGAGACAAAGCGGCATTAGCCAAGGCGCTCCGTATTGGGTACATTGTCCGGATGGGATTTCAGCGGAAGAAATCGGCGAGGGTACCCGCAACGGCGGTGTCGATGCGCGATGCGCGGGTGGCGGTGGAAGCACCCTTGATGAAATCGCCCTTGTTGAAATTGCGGTAAACCAGCTTGTTGGTGTTACGGTCAATCACATCGATGACAATGCCCGCCTGGCGAAAATAATCCGGGCGCTTGTTGTCCAGGACACCGCGTTCATGGGCGAGATCGGAGATTTCCTCCGAATTGCGCCCATAGCCAAAATAGTCGCGGTATTCGGCGGTCATTCCCGGTTCCTGATAGACCACGAGATAGGCGACGACGAGATCGGCATCGCTTTTCCCATAGGCCATTCCCTTGGAGGTGAACTGCCTGGAAAGCGACTTCTGTATCATGCCATTGACTTGCTGCTCAATGGCGGCGGAAGGCGCGGGCAAGCCGGGATCCCGCTGGATGAGGCGGGCGGACGCATAGCCTTTGCTGGAACCCTTCGGCATATCGACGCCGGTTGAGCAGGAAATGAAACCCAATGCGGCGATGCCGATCAGAACGTGAAATGATTTATTCAGCATGGTGGAATGGAATGTTGTGATTCGTGGATAGGTTTTGGACGAATGATTGCGAGGAGATTTTCAGCCTTTCGTGAAATCAAGGCCGGGATCTCCATTCGGTGCGCCGATGAGGACAAAATTGAGCTTACTATCGCCATCGAGAGTGATTGCGGAAACCATCTGCGAATCGTCCGAGGTGAGCACGAGAAGACCTTTGTCATTCAGGCCGTAGGTGCCCTTGAGTTCGCTGGATTGGCCTACGTTCATGAAAGACCAGGTGTAGTCGCCGCTTTCCTTCATGGTGAAAGTGACCTTGCCATCCTCGCCGCGGTCACTCACCCATGTGCCGACCAGTTTTTCGAGCGGGACGGGTGGTGGTGCGTCTTCCTGTGAGGCATCGGATTCGCCGCCATCGGGGATGGAGTTTTTCGTCAGGTCGCGGAGCTGGCGGGCGATGGAATCTGCGGGCTGTAGCTGGACGGTGGCCTCGAATTCCGCGAGCGATTTTTCCATGTGTCCGCAGACCATGTAGTGATAGCCGAGGAGGAAGTGTCCGTCGGCTTTGTCCGGCGAGCTTTTGACATGGGCTTCGAGTTTGCGGAGTTGGTCCTCGTAAGTGGCGGATGCACCGTAGAAGCCGATCATCGTATCCCAGTTCCAGCCGGGGCCGGATGCGAGGACGGGATTGAGGACACCGGTGGCATCCGCGTATTTTCCGAGGGCGAAGAAAACGAGCGCGCGGTATTCGTGCAGCGTCACATCGGACGGGGTGAAGGCGAGGGCTTCATCGACGGCTTTCGAGGCGGTGAGGTAGTCGCCTTTCCTGAAAGCCACGCGGGAACGCTCCAGGGCTTCCTCGGATTTAGTCTCGGCAAGCTTGGCTAAGGCTTCATCGCCGGGAGGGTTCGCGGCGGCGGCCACGGAAACGGGCTGCGCATAGGTGATGTAGGTGTTCTGCACGGGTGGCGCCGGATAGGGGTTCTTATAGGATTGGTAACCCATGTCATAGATCATGTTGCCGAGGCTCCAGACCGCGATGCCCCACATGAAGCCGGAGGCAAAATCATCGTCATCATCATACCACCAGTGGCGGTGGTAATAGCCGCTGTTCCAGCCGTAGCCCCAGTGGCCGTGATGCCAGGTGTGGCAATGGCCGGCACCCCACCATGGGTTCGCACCCCAGTAGTTGGGACGATAGGAAAAGTTGTTGTTCATCTGGAAACGGCGGTCGACGTTGATGTTCACGTTGTTTCCGATGTTGTTTCCGTTGCCCCAGACGCTGTTGTTTCCGCCCCACTTGTTGTTGTCCCAGTCGCGGGTTTTGGCGGGTAGCGTGCTAGGACGGTTGAGGCCGACGTTGCGGCGGTCGACGTTGATTTTATTGATGTGGATGTTGTCGCGGTCAATGTTTGTGCGGTCTCCGGGCAGCTTGTTGGCGGGCCGGTTCGGATACGTGACCATGCCGGGAAGCGTCGTCGGCTTGTTGCCATCTGGGCGATTGAAAGATGGCCGCGTATCTGGACGGTTCATTTGCGGACGATCAGCGGGAAGTTTGCCCGGCAGTGGTGCGGGTCTGGTTTCGGGACGAGCGGACGGGAGCCTGTCCGGCAATGGCGCGGGTCTGGTTTCCGGACGGGTGACAGGCCTTTGCAGGGAAGGTTTCTGGATCTGAGGACGTTGAATCGGCCTGGCCTCCGGGCGCGCGGTGGGGCGTTGTTCAGGTCTGGCAGCGGGGCGCTGAACTGGACGTGTTTCCGGTCGCTGGATTTTCGATCCGGTCATCGGGGATCGGCGGTCTCCGCCTCCGGAGCGATTCTGGCTAGCTGCCTGAGCACGCCCGCCGCCGCCGCGCTCACCGCGCTCACCGCGGGCATCGACTTCTGGGGCGATGAGAAAGATCCCCAGCAGTGCTGTTGTGATGATGGAAAATGGTTTCATGGCGGTAGTGATTAGGATTTCAGTTCGTTTCTGCTGCTTCAGGTGGCTGGCGGACGAGCCGCATTTTGTTGGCTGGCTGTTTTGCGCCTGCAGTGACACGTTGGCTTGCATCCCATTGGATGACGTCTTTGCCTTCGGGGGCGATTTTCTGCATGGCGCTGAAAGTTTCGCCTTCGGCGGTGGTTCCTTCGGCACGGATCAACCATCCCGTTTCAGATGGAGTCCAAACACCTTCAATGACGCCACCCTCGGAATCAAACATCCAGGAGACGATGGAATTTTCGGCAACGTTCCAACCGATGCGGATCGTGCCGATCTGTGGCTCGGCATCCGCAGTGGTGGTCAGCATTTCACCGGAGAGAAATTTTCCAGACACATCCCAACCGATGGCCAGATCGAGGCGCACCCCGTCGGCCGTGGTGCTCGTCCATTCACCGATCAGCGCGGCAGAGAGAGCGGCTAGTTGTCCAGCGGCATCGGTGACATCACGCAGGGTGCGGCTGCTTGCGATCAGCCATGCGCCTTCGGCGTTTTTCGCAAGAACCGCTGTGTATGCGATGGAGCGTGGGATAGCGCCTTTCCCGGGCGGGGTGAAGTGGGCCTTGCCATCCTCAATGGCAATGTCCGGTGTAACGAGACGGACGGATGAAACCTCGATGGCGATTGAGGATGCGTTCTCATCCGCAAGGACATCGGAATAGAGGGCTTCGATCTCCTCGCGGCCACTGGTGATTTCCTCGCCGGAAAGATCGGTTAGTTCACCATCCTCGGTGAAGAGCTTGGCGATGGCGGCGGCGTCCTTTTTGTTATATGCGTTGACGAAATCGCTGGCAGCCTTTTCCAAGCCTGCGATTTCAGGGGCGGGTTCATCGGCATGCAAGACCGGGGCATGGAGCACCAAGGCGAGGCACGCAGTTGCGATGATGTTTGGTTTCATGGGATAGGTGGTTTGGGGTTGTGATTCAGGCGGATTCAGAGACCTGTGATTATTACGAATCAGAAGCGGAAGGTCATTCCAATCGCCGGGCCATGCGCGACGGTATCGACGAGGAAACCGCCGTCCGAATAATCCACACCGAGTCCCCGGTAGCCGACGAGTGCGGAGATATTGTCGCTGAAGCGATAGCCGATCGCGGTGTTTGCCTGCCAGATCAGATCCGAATTCACGCCGAAACCACCGATATCGCCGCCCGCCTGGAGAAACCAGCGGTCGTTGATTTCCCAGAAACCGTGCATGCCGATGACCGGATCGATCCATGATTTGCTGCCATCCACATTGAGCGTTGGGGCCGCGCCGCTGAAGGCGATCTCCGTGGAGAGATAGCTATAGCGCGCTCCGACGAACGCGGTGAGCTTGGCGTTGTCTTCACTGATGATTTGGTAGCCTGCGTGGACGCGACCGAAAAACTGGTCGAAATCGACGGTCGCATTGTTGAAGGGGGCGGCGGCTGCCGGCAAAGCGCCACCGGTGGAGAAAGCGCCGTAGAGACCATCGAAGCCAAAGACCCAGCGGTCAAATCCGGCCTCGGCGGCAAGCATGAACGCGAGTTCGAGATCTTCCAAGGTGTCCTTGAACGAAATGTCCACGGGTGCGACGCGCCCGGCCACTCCCATATCCCCATCGGTAGCGGTAACCCAGCCATAAGGGGTGATTGTAAGCCACCAGGAGGAGTCTTGTTCGGTGACTTGAATTTCCGCAGTTTTGACGGGCGAAGTTCCGGCGAAAGCGGGGGATGAAGCGATTGCGAGAATCAGTGCGAGCTTGGTTTTCATGGTTCAGTTTTGGGAAATGGTCGGATGGTTAACTTTTGGGAAACAGGAAGGTCATGCCGCAGCGCAAGCCCCACTCGGGGCCACCGGTGGGCGTCTCGACGTAGTAACGGGCGCCAACGAAGGCCTGCACCGGCTGGTCGCCGATCTTGAAGAGCTGGCTAACGACGAAGTTCGCGGGCACGATCCATTGATCGTTGTGCCAATCGTAGGTGGTTTCCGTATTGAGGCTAAAGGTGGTCTTGGTGGGCGTGATGTAGGAAACGAAGGGCTGGAGGAAGGTGGCGTTGACCGCGCCGCGGTTGTCATCTCCCGCGAAGTCCCAGAGATGGTTGGCGAGTGCGCCGTAAGTCCATGCCCCCTCTTGTTTCAGGATCACCGCCGTGGGGCCAGCACCCCATTTCTCGCCACCCAACAGATCATCCGTGGCGCTGGGAATGAGCAACACCGGGCCGACACCCCAGATCGGGGAACTCTCCTTCGGTGAGAAAAAGAAACTCTGGACGGTATCGCCGAGACCGGATGCATCAAGCGCATCGCCGGCGGGAGCAAGTCCTTCCTGGTCGATGACGGGCAGGATCGTGCGCGAGATCAGGTTCCAATCCTCGCTGATGCCGAAAGGAATGACCGGCTGGATATTGGTGCGCCAGACGGTGCCGTCGCCCGGGCCGACACCGAAATCGATGTTGCTTTGGATCGGGACGCTGATGAGATCGGCGACGGGATTGGCGAGTTTCTGGGCAAGGTCGTCCTGGGCTTGGAGGGCCGTGGTGGCGAGGGCGAGAGCGGTGATCGTTGTTTTCATGGGAAGCGCTTGTTAGGGGATTACCTGAGTTGGATGATGAACTTGTCGATGCCGTAGTTGGTGGATAGGCCCGCTGTTTTTCCGCTGAGATAGATGACCGTGCCTTTGTCGTTCGCGAGGCGTGCGTTCATCTTTCCATTCAGTAGGGTCAGGCCGCTGCGCGCGCCGGTGTAGGTGCCGGGGAAAGCGGCCAGGGATTTGAGATGATAGACCTTGCCGGTGGCATGGATGGTCTGGGCACCGAGACCGCCGCCGCCCACCGCATTGACCGAGATCTGATAACTGCGTCCCTGGTAATTGAGGCGGCCTCCGCCCGAGGTTGCGGAGCCGTAGTAGGATGCCTGGGCGATGTCCACGCTGAGGGTCGCGTCCGGGGCACCGGTGGGTGCCTTGGGGTCATTGGAGATCTTGGTGGCGCAGCTTGCGAGAAGCAGGGCGCTGGCGCCGGATAGGGCGGTGGTCAGTTTTGTTTTCATGGTTTGGTTTGGTTTGGACGTTGGGATCATTTTTTGTCGGGTGGAAAAATGGTTTTCCAGTCGTCTTTCATGCTGGTGACCGTCCAACTCTTGGCCTTGGCTTCGTCGAGACCTTTGTCGAGCTTGCCGATGTGGCTTTCTCGGTCGTAGGCGAACTCACGTTCGGCGTCGGTGTGGTGGACGTAGAGGCAGAAGCTCGGACGGGTGCCCGCTGCGACCCATTGCAGCATCTGAAGGTCGCCATCGGAATTGCCGGCTGCGAAGATGGGGCGGCGACCGATGTGGCGTTGGATGCCGACGGGTTTGCCTTCCTTGTCGTCGTTGTGGGCGATTTCCGGCAATTTGATGAGGACCGGTTTGCCGTCGCGGATTTCATACTTCAGGCCACCGCTGGAGCCGATGACCT
>CAMBQC010000051.1 GCA_945869855.1 Prosthecobacter debontii | reverse complement strand
AAAGGCCTCGATGATGGTTCCTCGTAGTCTCGCAATCACGCCGGAGGTTTCGGGCGAAATGCGGCCGGTTGCAAGAGGGAAGCTTGCCGAGCGGTATCTGTTCCGGAATTCAGGGGGCAACAAAACGCGGTTTCCGGGGTGAAAGATTTCTAACATTCGAAGTTTTCAGACCGAAAGCGGGTAAATAAGATAGGGAACATGTCAGAGGGCGAAGAGGAAATCATAGTCTGTTATTCGTGCGGTGCGCCGATGAATGTCGCGGCACATCCGCCTTATTCCCGCGTGATTTGCCCGTCCTGCCAGACCGAGAACCGTGTGAAAAAGCAGTTCGGTCCCTACGTCCTGAACCGGCGGCACGCGATCGGCGGGATGAGTTCCGTTTTTATCGCGACGGACAGCACCCTCGACCGTGAGGTGGCGCTGAAAATCCTGAGCGAGGAGTTTTCCAGAGACGAGAAGCGAATCTCTGCCTTCGAGAATGAGGCCCGGCTTACGGCCTCTTTCAGCCACCCGAACGTGGTGAGCGTTTTTACCACCGGCAAGGCCTTCGGGAGACTCTACATCGCGATGGAGTTTGTGCCCGGCGGCCATTTCGAGCATCACATCCGGGAGCGGGGGCGCATTCCGGAAATGGAAGCCCTGCCGCTCGCGATCCAGGTGGCGGAGGGGCTCAAGGGCGCGCAGGTGGCCGGCCTGATTCACCGTGATGTGAAGCCCGGCAACATCCTGCTTGATGCCGAAGGCAACGCGAAGCTCGTGGATTTTGGCCTCGCGCTGGTGACGCAAGCGGGGAAGGCCAAGGCCGAGGAAATCTGGGCGACTCCATACTACGTCCCACCCGAGGCGATAGAGGGTGGAGTCGAAGATTTTCGTGCCGATATCTACGCCTTCGGAGCCACCTTTTATCATGCGCTGGCCGGCAAGCCCCCCTGCAACGAGGAGTCCATGTCCTCCGATGTTCTGAGAGAGGCGAAGAGACGAATCGTGCCCTTGAAAAAAGCGGCTCCCGACCTAAGCGAGGAAACATGTGCGGTGATTGACCGTGCGATGGCCTTTGATCCGGTCAACCGTTTCTCCAGCTACGACGAAATGATCGGCGCGCTCCACACATCGCTGAAAATCGCGAACGGCGAGTTGGTGAGGGATCTGGAGGGGAAAACAAATTCCCAGCGACGCCTAGAGTTGCGAAAGAAAAAGCAGCAGAACACCTTCCTTGCTGCCGCTGCGGTCGTGCTGCTCGTCGCAGCTGTCGCAGGAGTTGTGCTGGTGAAATCTTCAGAGCCTCCTCCACCCAAGCCGAAATCGACCGTGATCGCGGTTGACGCCACGCCAGATCAGGGCGAGCAAGCGGCACATCGTATCGCGGAGAAATACCGGGCGGCTCGCGCTGCCTTGGAGCGCGGCGAGCTCAGGGTTGCAGAGACCCGTTTCGCGGCGCTGCTTGCGGATGGCGCGGTGCAGGAGCCGACACGGACTTGGGCCGGGCTGGAGGCGGTGGTTGCCGCAATGATGGACGGCAGGATGAACGATGCCCGCAAGCATGCCTCCGCCGCAAGCGAGCATATCAAGAGTGCGCATGCGGTGGACGAATCGGAATTTCAGACAGCGGTGCGCCCGATCCTGCAGAAGTTATCGGATCCTACTTTCGTAAAACAAAATGATGTATTTCTTGGCACTAAGGGTAGCGAGGTTCAGATGGCTATGCTCATCGCGGGTCTAAAAAACTGGGAGCAGGGTGGTTTTGACCAGGCGCTTCCTTTTTTGCGGGCATTCTCCAGTGAACCATCGCTCGCCAAGGACAATGTGCTGGCTTGGTATCAAAGCGCAGCTAAAGGTTACCTGAGGGATTACAAAAGGATGGAATTAGACTCCTTTGACTCAGATCCGAAAACCCCGGAATCGTGCCGTGAAGCCATCGCGGAACTGAACGAGACTCTCACGCTCCTCGAGACCAAGGGCCGCGCCCGTTTCAATATCCGCGCCCGTCAGCTCGATCTCGCGAAGTGGGAACGCACCCTTTCCAACCCGCAGCGTCCTATCGATCGTGTAGGCTTTGAATTAAAGGATGGCGAAAAATTATTGAGAGACATTGACTTCTTTTCCAAAGGCTACCGCTTCTCTGAGATCATCAGAAGATTGAACGAATTCAAGGGGGACCCGCCCGGATGCAAGCGTGCCTCCCTGATGGTGGTTTCGCAGGAGTCACTGAATTTACTGACGGAAATCCAAGCGGATCTGACTAAGGAGGCTGTCAGCCTGCGGATGACCCTACAGGATGGAACACTGATCACTTCGCTGGTGGTAAAAGACGCCAAGCTCTACTGCAAAAAACCAAATGGTGATTTCCGTGAGATACGTTGGATGGATCTCGCGCCCGACCAGTTCCTCAAGCTCCATAGCGAACTGCTGAAAAGACTCACTGCCGAGCCGGATCGGACGCACCGCATGGAATTGGCAATCGCCTTCGAATGGCTAGTTGGCGAAAGGGCGCGTGCGCTCGCTTCTGCCGAGAGCTTGGCGAAAACCAACGGCTCGTTCAGGAACCGCTGGGAAGCCGTATCGCCGGGTCTGCCGAAGTAGTGCGTGCTTGATGTTTCCCCTGCGAGCGGGGATTTTTCCGGCCATGCAGTATCGCACCAAGCCGGAGGAAACCGAAAGAATGCCGGGCGGCATCCCGCACATCATCGGCAATGAGGCGGCCGAGCGCTTCTCGTTCTACGGCATGAAGGCGATCCTCGCCGTCTTCCTCAGCCAATACCTTTTCCTGATGGACGGCGCGTCCGGAAAACCGATGGACGAAGCGCGAGCCACCGGCCTGGTGCATCTTTTCAACGCCGCCTTCTACATCACTCCCATTATTGGAGCGATCCTCGCGGATGTGTTTTTCGGAAAATACAAGGTCATCATCGGGCTCTCGCTGGTCTGTTGCGCGGGCCACGCCGCGCTGGCGATGATGGGGCACTTCGGCCACTCGGAAAAATGGATGATTGCCGGCCTCGTGATGATTGCGCTCGGTGCAGGCGGCATCAAACCCTGCGTTTCCGCCCACGTCGGCGACCAGTTCGGTACCCTCAATTCCCGTCTACTGTCGCGCATTTTCAACTGGTTCTACTTCTCCATCAATCTCGGCGCTTTCGCTTCCATGCTGCTCACGCCGTGGCTGCTGGAATGGTATGGCCCGCACTGGGCTTTCGGGGTGCCAGGTGTCCTGATGGCCATCGCCACTTTCGTTTTCTGGCTCGGCAGGAAACGCTTCGCCCACGTCCCGCCCGGCGGCATGGGTTTCCTGACCGAGGCGTTCGACCGCGAGGGCGTCTTCGCCATGCTGAAGCTATTGCCCGTCTATCTTTTCGTCGCGATGTTCTGGGCGCTCTTCGATCAGACCGGCTCGACCTGGATTTTCCAATCGCAGGACATGGATCGCAATTTCCTCGGCTTCCAGTGGCTGCCCTCGCAGATCCAATCGCTCAACTCGGTTTTCGTCCTCACGTTCATCCCGATCTTCAGCCTCATCATCTACCCTTGGGTGGAGAAATTCTTTCCGCTTAGCCCCCTGCGGAAAATGGGTGCGGGCTTCGTCCTGATGGCCGCGGCCTTCGTGCTGGTAAGCCTCATCCAAGTGGAGATCGACGCCGGAGGCAGGCCGAACATCGCATGGCAGATCGGCGCGTTCGCGCTTCTAACAGCGTCGGAGATTCTCGTTTCGATTGTCGCGCTGGAGTTCGCCTACACCCAGGCACCTAGGAAGATGAAGTCCTTCATTATGTGTTTTTACTTAGGTGCCGTGGCGGTGGGAAATATCTTCGTGTGGGGCGTGAACCAATACATCCAGATCCCTAGCGCCGCCGAGGAGCAGCTCGCCGAGCACATCGGCTCGCTGCCCGAGGATTGGCAGGGCGATCCTCGCACCATCGTCCTTCCCGGATACAACAAAAGTGATGTCGAAGGCGCATACATCTACCGCCTCGGTAAAGATGCGAAAGTCCCGCTGGAAGTCCCGGGTCAGAAAATTCTCGATCGCGCGGCGCAGACGATCATTTCCCAAGCGGAAAAATCTGGCCGTTTCCCCGCTGAAAAAACCGGCACCGAACTCCTCTCCGGCATCAGTGATCATTGGGGCAGGCCGCTCCGCTACCTCACCCTGAACTCCTCCACCGCCCGGGTCTGGAGCGCGGGCGGCGACGGCAAATGGAACACGAAATGGGATGTCGGCATCATCATCTCCAAGGCCGAGGCGGTGCCGAAAATGAAAGCCTCATGGCTCGATAGGTTCCGCCCCGAGGAGCCCTGGCTGGCGGCGAGGAAACGCGAACTCGGCCTCTCCGCAACACGAGAAGAGGGAGGGGAGACGTATTCTCAAACCACCTTCGCCGGCGGCCAGGTGCGCCTCCAGGGCGCGGCCTATTTCTGGTTTTTCAGCGCCCTCATGGGCGTCACCGCCATACTCTTCATCCCCTTCGCGATGTTCTATTGTCCGAAAAACTACCTTCAGGATTCCTGAGGAGTGAATACCTCGCCCTCGCTTTTCCCCACGATCACCGCCGCGCAGGTATCGCTGAACACGTTCACCGCCGTTCGGCTCATGTCTAGCAGCCTGTCCACCGAAAGCAAGGCCACCACGGCCGTCTCCGCGTTCGGGATCCCGGAGTTTTTCAGGATCAGGAGGATCGCCACCAAGCTCGCCGAAGGAATACCGGCTACCCCCACGCTGGTCAGCAGCGCCGCGATCACGATGAAAAACTGCGCGCCCATCCCCAGCTCGATCCCCATCACCTGCGCTACGAAAATCACCGCCACGCACTCGTAGAGCGCCGTCCCGTCCATGTTCACCGTGGAGCCGAGCGGCAGCGTAAAACTGCTCACTCGCTTGGAAACGCCTGCGTTCTCCTGCACGGCGCGCATCGTTACCGGCAGCGTCGCTGAAGAAGAGGCGGTGGAAAACGCCATCAGTAGCGCCGGCCTCATCGCCTTGAAATGCGCGAGCGGACTGGTTTTCCCCAGATACTTCACCGCCATCGGCAGGATCACAAAGAGGTGGAAAGCGAGCGCGGACAACACCGTGAAAAAGTATTTTCCGAGCTGCTTGAAAAGATCTGCCCCCGTCTCATACACCACCGGCAGGATCAGCGCATACACGCCGATCGGAGCGGTCGCCATGACCCACTTCGTCACCGTGATCATCGCCTCGTTCGCCGCTGCGAAAAAATCCCTGACACCGTCTCCCGTCTCGCCCGGCATTTGCGTCACCGCGATGGCGAAGAGGATGCTGAATACGATCACGCCCAACATCTGGCCGTTGTCGCTCGCTGCGCCGACCACGTTCTCGGGGATCATCGCCGTGAAAATACCTAGGAAATCCTTGCCTTCACGCCCGCCTGCCACTGCCACTTTCTCCTTCTCTGCGTCATCCGCCGCCGCGCTCTTCTCCTCGAAGGCCGCCCGTATCGCCTCGTTCGGAGCACCATCCACCAGGCCAGGCTTAACCGTGTTCACTGCTACTAGACCCACCGTAATTGCCACGAGGCTGGATGCCATGTAGAACGCGACCGTCTTCATCCCCAGCCGCCCGAAGCCCTCCACGCCCTTCATCCCCGTGATCCCGGAAACCACCGCCGTCACGATCAGCGGCACGATGATCATCTTCAACCCGCGCATGAAAAGATCGCCCACGAAACGGCATGCTTCCAATGCCCCGTTGACGAATTGCGCCGCATTCGATCCCGTCCCCTCACCCTGAAAAAGCCCCCGCAACGCAAGCGCTGTGAGTGTTGCCAGCACGAGTGCCCCCAGAATCTGCCAGTGACTTGCCAATCGCTTCATGCCCGAAACAACCCCATCACAGCCTGTTTGGGAAGCCCCCCCGTCGATTTCTTCATAATCACTCTACCAGCCGTAAATTTTTATCCCAAGCTGGATATGCCTGTTTTATCGATTTCCCCTGCTATCTCAGGAGTTGTTTCGGGTTTCTTAACATTTTTTTCAAATTTTATCCATCGCTACGTTTTGGGCATTTCTATCGTTTTTTTTTGACCCCCACGCCAACCACCCAGAATCCGTTAGATCTCCACAAACTGTAGTTTCTTAATGGGCTTTACATTGTAAACTAAGCATGGGGACACTACATGTAGTATTGTGAATAATTTGTGGATACTACATCTACAAAATTGGTTTGACCTGTGCCGATATTTTCGTTTAGTCTAGCCGACGCTAAGCACGCCTTCAGCGACACTTTCTAATCAACAAACCACCATTCCAAGCACTCTACCATGTCCACCACCACGACCACAGTCACCCTCGGCGCCCGTACCTTTGTCCTCGATAAGGCAAAAGCCGAACTCGCCTACAACTCGAAAAAAGTCATCAACGGCAAGGAAACGATGTTCTTCAACATTCTTCCCCTCAAATACACTTGGGCCTACGACCTCTACAAGACGATGAAAAACAACCATTGGGAGCCTGAGGACATCTCAATGCAGAAGGACGTCGAGCAATGGCGTTCCAACGAGATTTCCGACGTCGAGCGCTGGATCATCAAGATGGGCATCGGTTACTTCTCCGCCGCCGAGGGCATCGTCGGTGACAACGTCCTTCACGTCGTCCGCGAGGTCGTCACCGCACCCGAACTTAAACTCGTCCTCGGCCGCCACGCCCATGAGGAAAATATCCATGCCGACAGCCTCGTTTACATGATTTCCTCCCTGGGCCTCAACCCGCACGAGTGTGAGGCTATGTTCGAGGATGTCCCGACCATCACCGCGAAGAACCACTTCGTCACCTCCAACTCCCGTGCCCTGCGCCGTGATATCGACCTCACCATCACCTCCAACAAGCAGGCGCTTGCCAAGAATATCTTCATGTTCGGTCAGATTATGGAGGGCACCCAGTTCTACGGACTCTTCGGCATGATCCTTTCCCTCTACCGTCAGAACAAGTTTCCAGGCATCGGCCAGATGTTCCGCTACACCCTCCGCGACGAGTCGAACCACATCGAGGTCTTCCGCAACCTCCTAATGGATCTCATCGATGAAAACCCGGACATCTGGACGGAAGAGTTCCGCGAGGATCTCCGCGCCACCATGGCCGAGGGCATTCGTCTCGAAAAAGCCTTCATCCGCGATTGCCTCCCCGTCTCCGGTCTCGGCCTGAACTCCACCGATTTCGAAACCTATATCGACTACATCGCCGACCGCCGCCTCACCTCCTGCGGCCTCGCCCCGCTCAACGAATCCGTCTCCAACCCCTTCCCATGGCTCGCGGAAATGATGGACATCAAGAAGGAGCAAAACTTCTTCGAAGGCCGCGTCACGGAGTATCAGAAAGCCGCAGCACTCTCGTCCGTGAGTGACGACGAACTGTGATCCGGCGGTGCCGCTCAGTGTCTTGTGTCAAGGATCAGTGATCATCCGGCACTAGCCACTCAATCGTGCCCGCTTCACCCCACCACTTCCGATTCATCAAAAAACACCGCCACCCTATCCATCATGTATCGTTCACTTAACCTCGCCGAAGACAACATCCTCAAACAAGTCATCTCCGACCGCTTCGAACTCGCCTCCACCGACCGCCCTTACGACTGGCGCGGCATCATTCCCGTGGAAAAGCGCACGCCCCACGCCGACATCATCGTCACCCGCGGTGACAAAGAGACTCAGTTCTCCCTTGAGGACGTCGCCGACGCCATCGGCGATTCCCTAGCCGATCTCCTCATCGCCCGCTCCGAGGACGAGAAATCCATCTTCTCCGATGTGAACCGCAAGTTCGTCTCGCAGGTCGCGCACGCCGTCGCCGTTTCCCTCACCGAGTCCCTAGAAGAGGGCGGTCGCCTCCGCCTTTCCGAGGGCGATCTCTACCTCCTCATCGAGAAAGCCCTTCTCGAAAACGAAGCCTACGACGTCGCGAAATCCCTCGCCTTCCGCCGCTCCCTTGAGAAAACCGGCCACGTCGATATCGGCTCCGGCCCGCATGCCCTTCCTGTCCGCCTGATCCGCCGCAACGGCAACGTCGTGCCATGGTCGGAAACCAAGATCGAGATCGCCGTCCGCAAGGCCTTCCTCACTATCAAGGAAAACCCCGAGCCCGCCATCGACATCGCCAAGGCCGTCACCGAGCGCGTCCGCCGCGGCGACCAATCCTTCGTCCACATCGAGGACGTCCAGGACATGGTCCAAGAGGAACTCATGCGCCAAGGCCATTTCAAGGCCGCCGAGCACTACATCCTCTACCGCGCCCAGCGCAATCTCCTTCGCCGCGAACTGGAAGGCGAATCCACCGAGGATCTCTCGCAGGACTCCATGATCGTCGTCACGCAGGACGACGGCACCTCCTCCTTCTGGGACGGCATGGAGCTGAAAAAGCGCATCGCCTACGCCTCCATCGGCCTTTCCCTGAACCTCCCCGAGGCCGACATCGAGCGCGAACTCCGCCGCTCCATCGGCGCGGAAATTTCCGCAAAAGACCTTAAAGCCACCATTATCCTGAACTCGAAAACCCTCATCGAGAAGGACGCGGATTTCGCGAAATTCGCCGCCCGCATCCTGCTCTCCTACATCTACGAGGAAGTCCTCGATTGGTCCATCTCCACCGATGGCGTGGACAAGCTCAAGCAAGCCCACAAGCAGGGCTTCAAGTCCTACCTGAAGCACGGCGTCGCCATCAAGCGCCTCCACCCTGACCTGCTTGAGAAATACGATCTCGAAAAACTCGCTGAAGCTTTTGATCCCACCGCCGACCTCGATTTCGACTACCTCGGCATCCAGACCCTCTACGACCGCTACCTCATCGTTGATAAAACCGGCGACAAGCCGCGCCGCATCGAGACCCCGCAGTTCTTCTGGATGCGTGTTGCCATGGGTCTTTTCAAAACGGAGGAAACCAAGGCCGAGGAATGGGCCGTCCGCCTCTACAACCTCTACAAGGGCCGCCGCTTCTGCTCCTCCACGCCGACGCTTTTCAACTCCGGCACGCTCCACTCCCAGCTCTCCTCCTGCTACCTCTACAAGGTGGATGACTCCATTGAGTCCATCATGTATCGCGGCATCGCCGAGAATGCCTTCCTTTCCAAATGGGCCGGTGGCCTCGGCGGATCATGGACTGCCGTCCGCGGCACCGGTGGCTACATCCAGGGCACCAACGGCGAGTCCCAGGGCATCATCCCGTTCCTGAAACTCCACAACGACCAACTCCTCGCTGTCAACCAAGGCGGGAAACGCAAGGGCTCCGGCTGCGCCTACCTCGAAACATGGCACAACGACATCGAGGACTTCCTCGAACTCCGCAAAAACACCGGCGACGACCGCCGCCGCTGCCACGACATGAACACCGCCAACTGGGTGCCCGACCTCTTCATGAAACGCATGGAGCATAGACAGAACTGGACCCTTTTCCGCGCCAACGAAACCCCCGACCTCCACGACCTCTACGGTAAAGCCTTCGAAATGCGCTACGAAGGATACGAAGCCCAGGCCGCCGAGGGCAAGATCTGGTCCCGCCAAATCCCCGCCCTAGAGCTTTGGAAATCCATGCTGAAAATGCTCTTCGAGACCGGCCACCCGTGGATCACTTTTAAAGATCCCTGCAACGTCCGCTCCCCTCAAGATCATTGCGGCGTCATCCACTCCAGCAACCTCTGCACCGAGATCACGCTCAACACCTCTCACGAGGAAACCGCCGTCTGCAACCTCGGCTCCGTCGTCCTCGACTCCCACATCAATCCCGACGGAGCCATCGACCACGACATGCTCAAGGAAACGATCACCGTCGCCATCCGCGCCCTCGACAATGTCATCGACATCAACTTCTACCCCACTGAGGCCGCGAAAACCGCCAACTCCCGCCACCGCCCCATTGGCCTCGGCGTAATGGGTCTCCAGAACGCCCTCTACAAGCGCAACCTCTCCTTCGCCTCCGACGCCGCCGTCGAGTTCAACGACGAGATGATGGAGGCCATCGCCTACTACGCCTACAGCGCCTCCTCCGACCTCGCCGCCGAGGTTGGTAACTACTCCAGCTACAAGGGCTCCAAGTGGGATCGTGGCCTCCTCCCGCAAGACACCGTCGATCTCCTCCAGGAAGAGCGCGGCCGTAAGATCGATGTCCCGCGTGGCGGGAAAATGGACTGGTCCGTCGTCCGCGAGAAAATCGCCAAACACGGCATGAGGAACTCCAACGTCCTCGCCATCGCCCCCACCGCCACGATCTCCAACATCATGGGCACCACCCCCTGCATCGAGCCGAACTACAAGAACCTTTACGTGAAATCCAACCTCGGCGGCGATTTCACCATCCTCAATTCGGAACTCGTCAAGGATCTCAAGAAAGTGGGCCTCTGGTCCCCCGAAATGGTCGATCAGCTCAAGTACTTCGACGGCGAGCTCGACGCCATCGATGACATCCCGCAGGCCATCAAGGACAAGCACAAGACCGTCTTCGGTGTGGACTACACCTACATCATCGACGCCGCCGC
Source organism: Prosthecobacter debontii (assembly GCA_945869855.1). Lineage (GTDB taxonomy): Bacteria > Verrucomicrobiota > Verrucomicrobiia > Verrucomicrobiales > Akkermansiaceae > Luteolibacter. The sequence continues at coordinate 4,046 of CAMBQC010000051.1, read as the reverse complement.
CCGCCGCCAGAAGTGGATCGACCAAGCCCAGTCGGTGAACCTCTTCCTCGCCTCCCCGGACATGAAAACCCTCTCCCACATGTACCGCCGCGCCTGGGACAAGGGCCTCAAGACCACCTACTACCTCCGCACCCTCCAGGCCAACAACATCGAGAAATCCACCATCGACGTCAAAAAGGAACAGCGCGGCCACATGGCCACCCAAACCGCCACCACCGCCGCCGCAGCAGCCATCAAAAAGGAATTCACGGCAGAACAGAAAGACGCGTGCTCCCTCGATGCGATGCTAAACGGCGGCGAATGCGAGGCCTGCCAATAAGGAGAAGGGGTTTGCAACCCCTTTCACAACCTTAGCCAAAGCCCCAACGGGGCGACACATACCAGCCCGGGGCACCGCCCCGGCTTCCATCCCACCGAAAAATCAAAGCCCTGAAGGGGCGAAACAACCATCCCGATGCCCAAGAAAATCCGCGACCTCCTCAAGGATCTCCGGCAGGCGGGTTTCGTCATGGATCGCCAGAAAGGTTCCCACCGCCAGTTCAAGCACCCGAACCTTCCCGGAGTCATCACCGTCGCCGGAGCCGAGGGCGACGACGCCAAAACCTACCAGGAACGCCAGATCGCCGAAGTCATTGCCAAGTCCAAGCCCAAAGAATAGATTCCAAACCATGAAACCAGCAGACAGCTACCTCCGCTTCGTGAAATGGTCAGACGAAGACCAATGCTACATCGGCTATTGCCCCGATCTCTTCTACGGCGGCGTCTGCCACGGCGAAATCGAGGTGGACACTTACGCCAACCTCCGCGGCGTCATCCTCGACGAGATCGAACACCGCATCGCAAAAGGGGAAGACCTCCCCAAACCCACCGTCCGCGCCACCCGCGACCTTGACTTCGCCGCAGCCTGAAACAGGTCGAGACAAACTTTTCGACATAAATTTCAATAATTATACCTATGGAAACCATTGAAAGCCTAGAAGGTGTTGAGATCAAACTACGCTTTCCGCCGGATACTGCTCATCAAATAGTCCAGCATCCAGCGAGCCAAATCTGGTATGGAGCCATAAGATCGCATCATGATAGGTTTGTGGCGGTTTTTTGTGATCGTGCTAAGCTTGGTAACTTGGAAGTGTTTCTGACACAGGCACAGATTCGTCACGCGCTCGATTCATTTGCTCGTCACGAAATTCCTGTATTCAGTACGAACTTACAACCTGAAGACATTGTTTCTAATTGCTATTTATGATAAAGCTGTGCTACACCAACCATGCGATGTGCTACTACTAAAGAAAAATCAGAATTATTTGCCTTGTAGTCGGAATTCAAAAAAATAAATTATTGTATCGAGGGGAATGATTCGCGGGTTTAAAAATTGGTTTTCTAATTTGTCTCCAATGCAGGTATTTTGGTTTCATGCGGCATTTATATTATTTTTATTGACAACAGCTATACATAATCCAACGAAAAAATATTCTCGTGATAAATTGTATATTTTCCCGTATAGTATTCCTCATCCTCCTTCTCCTCATATACGTTCGTATTTTTATGCCTATGAAACTGACACACAGAATGGCATACGATATCTAGAGAATTCCGATAATCGAGAGGCAATTATTGCATCTGGGATTAGTGCTGAGAATATTGGCAGGAAAATGCGCGAGGAGATGAACAATTTCATAAAAATTTTACATTCAAATCGTGATAAAGAAAAGGAATGGGTTCTAGCTATGGAGCGGAATGGTTGGACTTATGAGAATCATGCCCTAAGAAGGCCAAAAAGGTGGTTCTTCGATCCAAGGGGTTGGAATAGCAATGGTTCCATCAAGGTATCGTGGATGCCAGACTTGACAAATTTGTCGAGCTACTTAGTCAGCATTGCTACAATTTTTAGTTTAACCGGATTCCTAGGCTGGTTGGCAGGTATCAGAGCAAACGGAATCAGGGCACAGAGAGGTAATGGTGGCAATACTTCGGCTGAACTGAGTGGTTTTCCTTCACATTGCCCACCACCTAGTAACGAAATCGCTGCGCCAGACATTCAAGCACCTAGCGACCAAGAGCGTGCATCGTTTTCAACGGAGGCTCCGGCCGATCTCAGGACACCAGCTCCCCGGAGCAGTCCTGGCTTGCCAGGAACTCCCACGAAAGCTGGATCGAGCTTCGGAGGTAAGATGCTTTCCCTTTTTGGCAAGATGCTTTCACTGCTAATTACAGGTATTATTGTTCTTGTTCTGGGCCGGTCAATTGGCGGTTACATTGGGAAGCAAGCCGCCGAAAGGGAGCTTGCGAAGAGATCAACGCAGGCCGCACCCACGACCAATGAAAGCTTGCCATCTATTTTTGATTTCGAGTCGCTACTACCTGATATCGTGTCAAAAATGAATGAACGTATGCCGATGACAGTGGATCGAGATACCCGAGGAGATCGCGTTTCGTCAGGCCCTGGAAATAAGCTTACATTTCACTATTCATTAACTCGGCTAAGAATTTCTGATTTTGATCGGAATGAGATGATCGCAGGGTTAAGAAAGCAACTTATTGAAGGGTATAAAAATCAACCTGACTCCAAATTCTTTAAGGAAAATAATGTTACGATCGACTATAGCTACGTGGATGTTGACGGCGTTCACTTCGCAACCATTTCTATTGCACCAGAAGATGTGGATTAGTATTCCTCAATGATATTTCACTCGGGTTGTGTGCTTCCCCCCAACATTTCCCCTCCCAAAATCCCCTTCAGCCTCCGAGCTTGACACCACACCCGAAAACTGTTCAAAAGAACTCATTGAAACTACTCCTTCCCACCTTCGTCGATTTTTTCGCGGGCAGCGGCCTAGTCACGCAGGGCGTGAAGCACGCCTGCGCCCTTGTCTGGGCCAACGACATCTGCCCGCGCAAGGCCGCGATCTACACCGCCAACCACGGAGCCCGGCATTTCCATCCCGGTTCCATCGAGCAAGTGCGCGGCACGGAGATCCCGCAGGGTGACATCGTCTGGGCTAGTTTCCCCTGCCAGGATCTGTCCCTCGCTGGGAAGATGGGTGGTCTCGCCGCCTCCCGCAGCGGTCTGTTCTGGGAATGGCTCCGGGTTCTCGACGAGATGCCGGTCAAGCCCGCTGTGATCGCGCTGGAGAACGTCGTCGGCCTCCTTTCCGCCAACGGGGGCGGCGATTTCCGCCTGCTTTACCATGCCCTCCGCGAGCGCTCCTACAAGGTCGGCCCCATGCTGCTGGACGCCCGCCATTGGGTTCCGCAGTCCCGCCCCCGCGTCTTCGTCGTCGCCGCCCACGATCATCTCGATACCTCCGCTCTCGAAGACCACGGCCCCAACTGGCTCCACCCTGATCCCGTCCTCAAAGCCATCGCCCCGCTCGATGACATCGTCTTCTGGGCAATGCCCCGCCCCACCAAGCGGCCAAAGACTCTTACCGATCTTATCGATTGGGACGCTCCCGTCTTCAACGAGGAACGCGCCGCCGCCCTAATTTCCCTAACCGCCGCCAAACACCGGGAACTCCTAGACAAGCTCCCCGCCGACCGCCGCGCTGCTTTCCCCGGCTACCGCCGCACACGCCATGGCAAGCAAGTCCTTGAACTCCGGTTCGACGACCTATCCGGCTGCCTCCGCACCGCCGAAGGGGGAAGCAGTTGCCAGTTCCTCCTCCTCCACGATGCTGGAGAATGGAAAGCCCGCCTTATCACCCCGCGCGAAGCCGCCCTACTCATGGGAGCGCCGCGCTCCTACAAGCTCTCAGCGAACTACAACGAGTCTTACAACGCCATGGGTGACGCAGTAGTCGTTCCCGTCGTCAAGCACCTCGTCGATCACCTGCTTGTTCCCTTGGTGCTTCAAGACGGAATTGCGATTCCAACCAGCAAAAGAGCAAGTCTCCAGAGAATGCTGATGTGACTTAAAGTCCGTGGACTTTAAGGCGTCAGGAATGAGACGATGTCATCCTTTGAATGGATGAAGAACTGCTGCTACTGAAATTCGGTGCCCGTGTCAGAAAGGCACGGCTTGCCCTCGGCATCTCACAGGAAAAACT
>CAMBQC010000050.1 GCA_945869855.1 Prosthecobacter debontii | reverse complement strand
TCATCAGCCCGCCGAAGGTTTCGAGGCCAAGGCTCAGCGGCGTGACATCTAACAGAACCATCTTCCGCATCGCGCCGCTCATCACGCCCGCCTGGATCGTCGCACCAAGAGCGATCGCCTCATCAGGATGCTGCGTGACATCGACCGGGCGTTGGAAAAATTCCGCCACCGCCTCACGCACCGCAGGCATCCGCGTGCTCCCGCCGACGAGAACCACGGCATCGAGATTGCCCAGTGAAAGCCCGCTGTCGTGCATCGCCTGTTGGCAGCATTTCAAAGTCCGTGCGATCCAGCCCTTCGTCATCGCATCGAGTTCCGCGCGGGTGATCGTTTTCTCCAAACTACTACTTCCATCGTAGAACGGTATCCGAACCGTAACCTCATCCGCCTCCGTGAGTGCGCGCTTCGCCTTCTCCGCCTCTTCCATAAAGCGCCAACGGATTTCCTCCGGCACCTCGCCCGCCGCTGCGAGCAGCGCATCGCGAATCATCGCATCCACATCGTCGCCGCCGAGGCGGGTATCACCGTGGGTGGCGAGCACCTGGAAAACGCCGCCCTCCATTTCCAGGATCGTAAGGTCGAAGGTGCCGCCGCCCAAGTCATAGACCGCGACGCGCGCCCTTTCCTTGAGCTTGTCGAGGCCGTAGGCAAGGGCGGCGGCGGTTGGCTCGTTGATGATGCGCATCACTTCCAGGCCGGCGAGTTCTCCCGCCCGCTTCGTGGCCGCGCGCTGGCCGTCGTTGAAATACGCGGGCACCGTGATCACTGCTTTCGTAACCTCCGCGCCGATCCGCCACTCCGCGATCCGTTTGAGCTCTTTAAGGATTTCCGCGCTCACCTCCTCGGGCGATTTTCCGACGGCATCCAAAACAACATCCTGCCCCATCCACCGCTTCACACTCGAAATGACGCGCCTCGCATCCGTCAACCGCCGCCGTTGCGCCTTGCGCCCCACCTCCACGGAGCCGTCCGTGCCGAACCATACCACGCTGGGCATGATCCGTTTCCCTTCCTCATCCGCGAGCAGGATGGGGAAACCAGAATCCACCACCCCGATGGCGGAGTGGGTGGTGCCGAGGTCGATACCGACGATCATGATAGGGAAGAACGAACCGCGGATGGGAGAGAATGGACGCGAATGAAGAGAGGTAATTTACAAATTTTACCACAGAGACACGGAGGACACAGAGAGCGTATTTTCAAAGCATCAGGGTTATCTTTCCTCTGTGATCTCTGTGTCTCTGCGGTTAAAAATCTTTGCCATTACAGGTTCGGATTCGCGTTCATTCGCGGTAAGAATCTGAAGCCCTACGGAATCCGGAAAATTTTTCCGTTGGAAGGATCCTTCGCGAGTTGGCCGGAGCGGAAACCCTCGACATCGATCACGTTGTAGGGCGCGTAGGGGCTGAGGACGCGGTTCGGATTATCAGTGCGCTCCGCTACCGGATACTGGTCACGGGGTGGTACGGGCGGTGCCGGTGGAGGTGTGGGCTGGGTGCCGTAAGGCGGATTGTAGTTGGGGGAATTGTTTCCCTGGTCGCCGTAGTAGGGCGGACGCGGATCACCCTGATTGTAAGGGCGCTCCGGGTAAGGGCGGCGCGGGCCGTCGGTTTGGGGGTAAACGGGCAGTGGCTTGCAAGCCACCGCTCCGAGAACCAGAGCCGACATGACGATCCATTTCATTTTAAACATACGCTTCAGACTTTCCGAGGGTTAGGAGATTCATCCGTCCCGCCTCATTGCGAGCAGATGTTTCGAGAGGATAGCTAGTTTCCGGGCTTTGGAAACGGAATAACGCCGGTCGAAGACCTTGAATTTCCCCGCCCGCATCTTTTCGAGCAGGCTGCGGTAGATCTCCGCCATGATCTGCGCGGGGACAAGCGCCCGGCGGTCGATCTCCGGCAGCAGGTTCTCCGCCTCCTCGAAAAGGTGCTGCGCGCGCTCCGCCTCGTAGGCCATCAGCGCGAGAAAACGACCGTCATAGACTTTTCCGACGAGGTCGCGCTCGGAGTATTGGAAGCGGATCATATCGTTGACCGGAAGATAAATGCGTCCACCCTTAGCGAGATCCTCGCCGACGTCGCGGAGGATGTTGGTGAGCTGGAGGGCGTTGCCGAGCGCGGCGGCATATTTGTCGGAGTCCTCGTGGATGCAGCCGAAAATCCTCGTGCAAACCAAGCCCACCACACCCGCCACCTTCCAGTTGTATTGGGAAAGCTCGTCCCAGCCCTGAAACGTCCGTGGCTCCAGATCCATCGCGCAGCCCTCGATGATTTCCAAAAGCCACTCCGCCCGGATGCCGCGCCGCGTCATCATCTCCGCCACCTCCGCGCCGAACGCGTCGCCCGCCGGGAAACCATTCCGCAAACCCTCCTCCCATTTCCCCAAAGCCGCCCGCCGCTCCGCCTTCGACACCGAGATTTCATCCGCCGTGTCGTCCACCGTCCGGCAGAATGCGTAAAACACCGTCATGTCGTCGCGGCGATCCTTCGGCAGGATCTGGAGTGCGAACGCCAGGTTCGACTTCGCCTTACGGGTGATCTCGGAGGCGCTGGACACGGGAAATCACTCGATGAGGCCCCAGTGCCCGGTGGTGATCGGCCACAGCGAGAAAAGCGCCGGGCCGACGAGGTTGTATTCCTTCACCGTCCCCCAATACCGTGAGTCGAGAGAATTACCGGTGTTGTCGCCCATCGCCGCGTATTCGCGGAAACCGTGCTTTGTGCCCTCGCCCTTCAGGCTCAGGACATCGTCCTCGCTCACCAGATATCGGCGCTGGCTCGCACTCGCATCCGCCAGCTCGTAGCCGTTGTGCTTTTCCTTGAAAGGCGGCTTGCCCTCGATGACTTTCTGGATCCCCATTTCCTGGGGCTTTTTCCCGTCCACCATCAGATAAGGCGTGCGGATGGAAAGTTTATCGCCCGGCACCCCGACGAGGCGCTTAATGTAGTGCGATCCCCCGCCCTGCGGCCCGCTGTGTTCCTTGATGCCCTTGATGCCCAGCGTGTCGAACACGAATACTTCCCCGCGCTTCGGCTTGCGGAAATGGTAGGAAAACTTATCCACGAGCACGAGATCACCCGTATCGACGAAACCTTCCATCAGCGTCTGGCCTTTTTTTAGCGTAATCGCCGATGCGCCGCCGCTGCGACTCAGGGCTTCGTTCAGTGCCGCGCGTAGACCCGCATCATAGGCCGGATTGGCGGGCGATGGCAGACGTAGCGGCTTTGAATTTAAGCTGAGCAGATTCGATCTACTGAAGAAGTGAAACCACTGGAAATCCTTCGCGTCAGTCACTAGCCCATCGGGCGTTTGCGCCAAGCGCACTTGACGGTCCTCGTCGTTCACCAAATGCACATAGCTCCTCCCCTTCAGCGCGTATTCCGCCATGCGGACGGGAAAGCTTGGCCACTCCTCCTTTTTCAGCGGTTCACCCACGATGCCATTGAGTGTCGGCTGCATGGAGCCGGTCGGGATGCGGAACGGCTGGAGATAATAGGCGCGCAGCCCCAGCGCGATCACGATCGCCACGAACATCACCTCCACGTTTTCCTCCCACCAGGTCTGCGGCTTCTGGCGCGGCAACGCGTTGTCACAGGTCGCGCGGAGCTGCTTCGACGCCTCGTCCACCTTCGCCTTGTCCTTCGACTTCACGGCGTTGAGCAGATCCGTGCGGCGAGATTCGATCTCCGCCACGCGGTCGGAAGTCAGCAGGTCGCGTTTGTAATCCACGAATTTCCGCGCGCCTTTAGCGAGCAGCTTCGCGTTTTTCTTCCATGCAGGTTCAAACATTTCGATAGGACTTTGACCCCGCCCGCCCTCCCCTGCAAGCCCTATGGACTGCGGAAAAAAGACCGGGGCACGCCCGAAACCGGCTCAAGCCCGTTCGCAAGTTGAGGAAGGGGCCGAGGATCTCGCGGTACGGGCGGTGTCCGCCGTGGGGCTTCCGCCGGACGCCGGGGCGCTTTCGGAACTGCAGAAAGAGGATGGCGGCAAGATCCTTGTGGCGGCTCTCATTCGCAAACACAGCGGCAGGTAACCGCTGGCTTGCGCAACGCCTCGCGATAGGCATACGGAAAGCGTGAGTAGGCTGGTCGGGGCTTTCGGCAAGGACATGGCGAACCTTGAAAAACTGAGAGAACTGGAGAAAATGTTAAAATACGCACCTTGCCCCAAATTACAGAGTCGAAATGGGGACACGCGAGTTGACAATCATTGCCAACTCGCACTGTATTGGCCTTAGCAACAGGAGCAATCGCAATGCCGACACAAAACGTCAATCTCACCGATACCCTTGATCTCTTCGTCAAAAAGCAGGTGGAATCAGGATTCTTTAACAATGCCAGCGAGGTGCATCGCGCCGCGTTGGCTAGAATGGCTCGCCAAGAGGAAGAACGCGCTCTTCGTTTGGAAAGGCTTCGTCAGGAAATCTCCGCAGGTGACGCAGACATCGAAGCCGGCCGGGTGCTTGAATTCGACAGTGCTGAATCGCTCTATGACGCAATCGCAGGATAGGGTGCCATTTTGAAACCTTTTCGGCTTGTCCTCACCGCAACCGCTCAAGCGGATCTTCGCGGCATTCACGATTACATCGCTAACGAGAAAGGGAGTCCGGTTTCGGCAGAGCGCTTTACTCGTGATCTCACCGAAAAACTATTCAGCCATGCGGCGAAAGGTTTGTGCGGTTCGCCCCGTGACGAAGTGAGTCCGGGTCTTCGCGGGCTGCCATATCGGGGACGTTGTTTCTATCTTCGCGTCCTCGAAGATTCCTTGATCGTGGTGCGGGTTCTGAGCAGCAAGCAGGACGTTACGGCTCAAGAATTTCCGAATGAATAACTCCCACTGTTTGGGTTATATGAGCAAACTTTTATCCTCAGACCAGGTTCTCCTGATGGGGACAGGAGATGCCCCCGGACGGATCCGCCTACGCTGAAGCTATGGACGGACAAGCTGGGACATCAAGTCCCTGTCACTATTACTCCGGCCGCAGGTAGTAGAGCACGGCCATGCGGGCGGCGATGCCGTTCTCTACCTGGTCGTTGATGAGGGAGCGCTCGTAGTCCATGACCGCGTCGCAAAGCTCCACACCACGGTTCACGGGGCCGGGGTGCATGAGGTAGAGGCCGCGCTTGCGGATCTCCTCAAGGCGCGCGTCGGTGACACCGTAGAGGCGGTGGTATTCGCGGACCGAGGGGAAAAATGGTGCGTCCTGCCGCTCCATCTGGACGCGGAGGAGATAGACGATATCCGGCTGCCATTTCATCGCCTCAGCGTAATCAGTGAAGCGGGTGATGTTTTCAGGGCCGTTCCTGGGTAGCAGGGAACCAGGGCCGAGGAAGGCGACCTTTATGCCGAGTTTTTTCAGGATGCAGGAGGTGGAGCGGGCGACGCGGGAGTGAAGGATATCACCGATGATGAGCACCTTTTTTCCGGCGGGTTCGGGGAATTTCTCCTTGATCGTGAAGGCGTCGAGCAGCGCCTGGGTGGGATGCGCATGGGCGCCGTCGCCGGCGTTGATCACCGAGGCTTTCGTCTGCGCAGCGATGGCGGCAGGAAGCCCGGAGCGGGAGTGGCGGACGATGATGTAGTCCGTCCGCATCGCCTGCAGGGTCTCGACGGTCTCGCGGACGGACTCGCCCTTCGTAACGGATGAGTGGCGGACGTCGAAATTAGTTACATCCGCGGAGAGGCGTTTCGCAGCGACCTCGAAGGAGGAAAGCGTGCGTGTGGAAGGCTCGTAAAAAAGGGTGAGGACGGATTTTCCCTTGAGTGCAGGAACTTTTTTCACAGAGCGGGTGAAGAGCTCCTTAAACGGAACGGCCTGATCGAGGAGGAGATCAATTTCCTCCCTTCCGAGCGATGCAATATCAAGCAGGTCTTTACGGGACATTTTTGAAAAGTGGTGCGTAGTGGAGCGCGCCGAAGACGAGAGTCAGAAAAACCACGATAAAAAGCAAGGCCGAGTGATGGCGTGAGCGGGGTTTCCGCAAAGCGATGAAAGTCAGGATCAGCGAGGAGATGGCGAGCAACCCGGCGGGAGTGATGTAATGAAAACTTTTGTAAGCGGTAACAGCAGCAGCGATGGACAGAAGGTATCCGGGACCGTAAAGGAACGGAGAGGCTATCTGACTGCGGAGATGCGCAACGGGGTCAATGCCCGGTTGCTGTAACGCAGCGAGCGCTTCACGCTTACGAATGTCAGTAATGTCCCGTGTATCGTGGCGAGTAATCGGAAGCTCTGTCCGATGAGTGGAGGCAGGTGCGGGTGCGAGTGGGAGCTCGCGTTTGCGTAGCGAGCGAACAAGCTTTGCCTCGATTTTCTCAGGACGTCCCGGAGGGAGCTGTAGATCTAGGTGAATGATTGATTCCGCTACAGCGGCAGGCGTAATAGGAGTTTCCTCAGCTATCGTTTCTAGTGGGACGGGTGTTGCGGGCTCTGGTGTTGCGGGCTCTGGTGTTGCGGGCTCTGGTGTTGCGGGCTCTGGTTCGGATATTGCGATGTGAATGCCCAGCCCTTCGCGTAGGGCCGCGATCTCCTCAGCGGTCTTCTTTTTCTCCGGAATCATGGCACGGGGGGGCTGACGACGCGGACGAGATCCTCCCCGTCCGTTCCCTCAAGGAATACGACAACATGATCGAGGCGCGAGGTCTCAAGGAGGATGCCGGTGTAATCGGCGTGGATCGGCAGCTCGCGATGGCCGCGGTCGATCAGCGTGGCGAGCTGCACCTTGGCCGGGCGGCCGTAATCGGAGAGGGCATCGAGCGCGGCACGTATCGTGCGGCCGGTGAAGAGGACATCGTCCACCAGGATGATGTGCGCGCCGTCAACGGAGAAGGGGATGTCGCTTTCCTGGAGCTTCGGGTTTGAGTGGAGGTGCTCGAAATCGTCGCGGTAGAGGGAGATGTCGAGCACGCCGAAGTTCAGCTCGCGGTCGTCGTTGGAAAGGAGGGTGAGCAGGCGCTCCGCGACCTCGTCGCCGCGCGAGCGGATGCCTACCAGCGCGATCGGACCATCGGGGTTCGCGGCGCGGATGGACTCCGCGAGTTTCGCGATACCCGCCGCAATGTCGTCCGGAGTGAGTGTGAGTTTCACGGATTCCGGGGCATGGGATTTCGATTCGGGGAAATGGAGGATGCCGATGTCGCGGCGGCGCTGGAGGCCGGGAAAAGAGATTTTGTCGGCAGCTGAATGGGCAGCTGTGACGGTGGAGGCGCGCTCCGGACCGGTCGCCACACAAGCGAGAACGCGACCGCCGTTCGTCTGCCATTCGGTGCCGACGAGTTTCGTGCCGGAGTGGAAAACCTGCGCGCCCGTTTCATCAAGGCCGGAGATCAGATCGCCGGATCGGGAGCCTTCCGGGTAGCTATGGGAGGCGAGGATCACGCAGACCGACCAATCATCGGAAAAGGAAATGAGTTCATTTTTCAGAACGCCCTTCGCGCCCGCGAGGCAGAAGGAAGCGAGATCGCCACTGAGCAAGGGCATCACCGCCTGGCATTCGGGATCGCCGAAGCGGCAGTTGTATTCGATCACCTTCGGGCCGTCCGGCGTAAGCATCAGGCCAAAGTAGAGGAAACCACGGTAGGGCAGCCCTTCCTTCCGAAGTGCGGACACGGTCGGCGCGACGATGGACTCGTCGATGGCGGCGAGGAGCTCGGAGGAAATGAGTTTCCGCGAGGCCACCGCGCCCATGCCGCCGGTGTTCGGACCGGCGTCGCCATCGCCTAGGCGTTTGTAATCCCGCGCCGGGGTGAGGATCATGTAATCGTCGTCCACGATCGCCGCAAAAATGGAAACCTCCGGGCCGACCAGGCATTCCTCGACGAGCAGGCGGCCGGGGCCGAAGCGTTTCTCGGTGAAGACCTCATTGAGGAAATCGAGCGCTGACTTCTCATCGGCGCAAACGGCCACGCCTTTTCCGGCGGCCAGGCCGTCGAATTTCAGGACGGTCGGATAGTTTCCAGCGATGGCGGCGACTGCCTCTTGCAGCGATTCACAGGCGCTGGCAGCGGCGGTGGGGATCTGATTGCGGATCAGGAAATCCTTGGCGAATTCCTTGCTCGCCTCGAGCTGCGCGGATTCCTTCGGCGGCCCCCAGCAAGGGATACCGCTCGCCGCGCAGAGGTTGGCGAGGCCTTCGCCCGTGACCAGATAGGATTCCTCGCCCGCGATGCAGAGGTCGATCCCGTTTGCTTTCATCCATGCGATCAGCGAGGGCAGGTCGGTGGCGGTTGTGGGCTTGGCGATGCGGAAGATCGCGTCGCTTCCGGGAAACGAAAAGATCTCGGGCTTCGAGGAGGAGAGGGAGAGGGTATGGATCAGCGCGTGCTCCCGCCCGCCTTTTCCTACGACAAGTATTTTCATTCGCCGGGGGTTTTCGGGGAAAACGGGAGAATGGGCAAGGATGGAGATGGGGGAAGTGATGTATCCCTCCGCTTTAAGCCAACTGAACCCGCAGACCGTCACAGGCGACTTCCACCCCGTCAGGCAGGCGGGCGGAGAGTTCCGCGTGATCGAGATCGTGGCTGATGTGCGTGAGCAAGGTGCGGCGCGGCGCGAGCGAGCGGGAAATTTCCAGCGCCTCTCCGACGGAAAGGTGTGTGGAGTGCGGGGCGTCGCGGAGGGCGTCGATCACCAGCACGTCGAGGTTTCCTAACAGCGCCATCGTTTCCGGCGGGATGCGTTTTACATCGGGGAGATATGCCGTGCGGAAGCCGGCGTCCGTTTCGAAAAGGTAACCCACCGTTTCCACCGTGCCGTGCTCCACGGGCAGCGGAGTGATGGTAAACCCGCCGATATGGAAGAGGGAGGTCACGGGGCACGGGTCGGGCTTTACGTAGCCGCTGTGGGTATTATCGGCATGAAACGCCCAGCCGAACATGCCTTTCAGGACACCGATGCACGCCGCCGTGCCGTAGAGCGGCAGCGGCTCGCGTTTCCCCCAGCAGAACGCACGCAATTCATCGAAGCCGACCACATGATCCAAGTGCGAGTGGGTGTAGAGCACCGCGTCGATGGATGTGATTTTCTCCCGCAACGCCTGCTCGCGGAGATCCGGGCCGGAATCCACCAGCAGCGCGGTGGTTCCATACGAAAAGAGCACCGAGGAGCGGGTGCGGTTGTTGCGCGGATCAGCGGAGCAGCAGACATCGCAAGTGCAACCGATCACAGGAACCCCGACGGATGTGCCGGTTCCGAGGAAAAGCAGGGAAGACTCTGCGGCAGACATGGCTTTGCCGATGGATATCCCGTATGGAAATGGCATGGCGGATACAATCCGCCGCCACAGGGATTAGCCGCAGCAACCAGTGCCACCGCCACCGCCACCGCAGCAACCGCCCGAGTTCGCGTTCTCGATTTCCTCGTCGGTGGGTACACGGCCAAGTTCAAGGGTCATGCTGACGTATTTTCCGATGTTCTTCTGGATGCCTTCCAGCGTGCGCTGGGCATCCATGAAATCCGCCGCGACGCGGTTGTCGAACAGGGCATCGCGCGCGTCCTCAAACGCCTTGATCTCTGCCGCGCCGAGTTCCACGCCCGCGTGTTGCTTGTGGTGGAGCTCCTCGCCCTTCTCATGGACGGACTGGTATTGCAACTTCGCCGAGTCGTCGGCAAGGAAGCGCTCCACGTCGTTTTGAAGCTTCTGAAACTGCGCGTCTTCCGCGATCGCGGCGCACAGCTCCTTGGTTTTGGAAAGGATGGATGTTTTCTCGAGGAGCATGGTCATGGAAAAGTCGTAAGCGCAGACCGCCCCGCGCGCAACCGTGTTTTTCATGCCCCCTGAAGTTGCCGACGCTCAATGATGATAACCAATCTGGGAGAATTTCGAATGAATCTTAGACCTAGCTGCGCAGTGGGTTTTACTAGTCACTCCGCATGATACATTATCTCCACGTGGCTCTGGTGGTAACTTCGGTGCAGTTACTACTGACCATCGTAAAATGTTATTTTGCAATGGCCTGTGCTTATCGAGCAGACCCTAACTTTCGGCAAAATCAGCTCCCTAGCGGACCCACGGATGCAAACGGTGGTATCGATGAATCCCAAAATCGTAAATTTTACCGGATGTCAGGAATAATCCTTACCATTTCGTGCCTTATACACGTAGTTTTGCCCTGTCCCACACCACCATGATCCAACAAGGAATCCTCAACCCCGACATCCTCCACCTCCTCGCCCGCATCCGGCACACCAACACCCTGGTCATCGCCGACTGGGCCTTTCCCTACTGGGAAGAGATCGAAACCGTGGACATCGCCCTTTGCCGCGGCATCCCCACGATCACCGACCTCCTTGACCTGCTGCACGACAACTTCAAGGTCGGTCGCATCTGGCAAGCCGAGGAATTCCTCACCACCAACCCGGCGGAAGTCATCGGGAAATACGAATCGTCCTTCAACGGTTTCAAAGGCCTCTACCCGTCCGTCGAAGTCACCCGCCTCCCCCACAACGATTTCAAAAAACTAGTCCCCCACGCCATCGGCCTCATCCGCACCGGCGACACCACCGCCTACGGCAACATCATCCTGGAGTCAGTATAGGAGAGCCGTGCTTCCAGCCGGCTTCACAACCCCAGTCTTCTTCAGGATTTAGATTTTAAAATTTAAAGTTTTATGCGCACCGCCGTCACCCTCTGCCAAGTCCCCGAAGCCGCCGCTGGCCCCTTCGTTTTCCACCAACCCCTCGAGGAATCCTTCGCCCTCGCCAGCGATGCCGATTTCGATGATGTCGAGCTCTTTCTCCCCGGCCCCGACTTTGTCTCCGTTCGCACAATTAAGATTTTATCCGATGCACACGACCTCGGCATCGCTGCCGTTGGCACTGGCGCTGGCATGGTGAAACACGGACTCTCCCTCACCGATCCGTCCTTAGAAAAGCGAGTCGCCGCCCTCGATTTCCTCGAGCGCATGATCGCCTTCGGAGGCCAACTCGGAGCCCCCGCCATCCTCGGTTCCATGCAAGGAAAGCACGGTGGCGACGTCTCCAAGGAACAAGCCCTAGAATGGCTCGCCGACGCCCTCCGCATCGCCGGAAATACTGCCGCGAAATACGATGTCCCTTTCATCTACGAGCCACTCAACCGCTACGAAACAAACCTCATCAATCGCCTTACCGACGGAGCCGATTTCATCGAAGCCAACGCACTAGAAAACATTGTCCTCCTCGCCGACCTGTTCCACATGAACATCGAGGAAGCCGATGCCGCCGCCTCCATCCGCGCCGCCGGGAAACACGTCGGCCACGTCCACTACGCCGATTCCAACCGCCGCGCCATGGGCTTCGGCCACACCGACCCCAAACCCATCGTCGCCGCCCTCAAGGAAATCAACTACAGCGGCCACCTCTCCGCCGAAATCCTCCCCCTCCCCGATCCCCTAACCGCCGCCCAACAAACCATCCAATCCATCCGCAGCCTATTTGAATAGTTGAACCGCCAAGTCCGAAAAGATCGCCAAGTTTTTTGAGATGAAAATACTCTATTTCTTCCTTGGCGAACTTGGCGAACTTGGCGGTTCAATCACCCTCAACCCAAGTCTTCCTTGAAATTTAAATTTTAATATTTAAAGTTTATGATCCCCACCCGTCCACTCGGCCAATCCGGCATCGACCTCCCCATCCTCTCCTTCGGCGCATCCTCACTCGGCGCAGAGTTCCGCTCCATCTCCCTCGATGAAGCCATGCTCTCCACCAAGACTGCCCTCGATCTCGGCATGAACTTCATCGATACCTCCCCGTTCTACGGTCGCGGTATGTCGGAAATCATGCTCGGCCTCGGCCTCAACGGCATCCCGCGCGATTCCTACCTCCTCGGCTCGAAGCTCGGCCGCTACTCCGATATCCACTTCGATTTTTCCGCGAAACGCGTCGAAGAATCCACGCACATTTCCCTCCAACGCCTAAAGACCGATTACCTCGACGTCATGCTCCTCCACGATGTCGAGTTCGTCCCGCTCGAACAAATCTGGACGGAAACCCTGCCCGCTCTCATCAAACTCAAGGAGCAGGGAAAAGTCCGCGCGATCGGTTTTTCCTGCTACCCGATGAAAACCTTCCACACCGTTCTCGACCACATCGAGGATGAGATCGACTGCGTGCTCAGCTACAACCGCTACACCCTCCAGAACACCTCCTTCGCCACCGAACTCCTCCCCCGCCTCCAGGCAAAAAACATCGGCGCGATGAACGCCGGCCCCTTCTCCGCCCGCCTTCTCACCAACGCGGAACTCCCCGAGTGGCTCAAGGAACCCGAGAACGTCAAACAAGCCGCCCGCGACGCCGCGAAACTTTGCGCCGACAACGGCGTCGATATCGCCCAGCTCGCCATCCAGTTTTCCTGCGAGCACTCCGGCATCGCCACCACCATCGCCGGCTCCGCCAACCCCAAAAACATCGCCAAATGGGCCGAGTGGCTCGCCGCCCCGATCGACCGCGACCTCCTCAACCAAGTCCTCGCCATCTTCGAACCCGTCAAAGACATCGGCCATAAGGAAGGGCTCGCGGAGAATAACTAAACTCTAAATTTTAAACTATAAACCTCAAAAAGGCTCTCCGCGCCCCTCTGCTACCTCTGCACCTTGCGGTGAAAAATCCCCCCGATGCCCCCGAAGAAGCACACCGCCAATAAGACACCCGCCAAAAAAGCGGCCTCAAAACCCGTCTCCTCCGTCCTCATCCCCGACAAACTCGCCCCACTCGTCATCCGCCTCCGCCGCGAAAACGTCATCCTCGACTCCGATATCGCCGAACTCTACGGCGTGGAAACGAAAGTCCTAAACCAAGCCGTCAAGAGAAACATCGAGCGCTTTCCATCCGATTTCATGTTCCAGCTGAGCGAAGAGGAAATGGAAATCTTGATGTCACAATCTGTGACCTTAAAGCGGGGAGAACACCGTAAATACCTCCCCACGCCTTCACAGAGCAGGGCATCGCCATGCTTTCTTCCGTCCTCCATTCTCAGCGCGCCGTCGAGGTCAACATCGCCATCATACGCACCTTCGTCCAGCTCCGCTCCCTGATGCAGTCAAGCAAGCCGTGGCTGGGACTTGTAGTCCCAGTCCGTCGTGGGGACATTCTGTCCCCACTTTTTCACCGCCGACAACCAACCCACCAAAGAACTCGGCTTCCACACCATCAAACCCTAAATATCTTCCTCCGCGCCCCTTTGCGACCTCAGCGTCTTTGCGGTGAAAAATCCCCCAACCCAAGTCTTCACCAATTTCAAATATCCAATATCCAATCCCTCTTCCCTATGCACGCCATCGAATTCACCGAACCGCAGAAAATCACGGTCATCGACCGCCCGGACGAGAGCAATCCCGCCCCCGGCGAAGCTGTCGTCCGCACACACCGCATGGGCATCTGCGGCACCGACCTTTCCTGCTACCTCGGGAAATTCCCCTTCTTCGCCTACCCCCGCACCCCCGGCCATGAGCTTGGTCTGGAGGTAGTCGCCGTCGGCGAAGGTGTCACGAACGTGAAGCCCGGCGACAAATGCTCGCTCGAACCCTACGTGAACGATCCCGAGTCCCCGACCTCGAAAAAAGGTTCCTCGAACTGCTGCCCCGGCGTGCAAGTCGTCGGCGTCCACAACAACGGCGGCCTCCGCAAAGGCACCTTCATCGTCCCCGCCCGCAAGCTCCATCCCGGCAACGACCTATCCTACGATCAGCTCGCCTTGGTCGAGACCCTTGCCATCGGCTACCACGCCGTCCAACGCGGCAACCCGCAACCTGGCGAAACCGTCCTCGTCATCGGAGCCGGCCCCATCGGCCTCGCCTGCCTTGAGTTCCTGAAACTCATGGACGGCGTGAACGTGATCGTCATGGACATGGTGCAAGGCCGCCTCGATTTCTGCGCGAAACACCTCGGCATCAACAATGGAGTCCTCGCCAAGGCCGATGGCTCTCACCTCGCCGATCTGGAGAAACTCACCGCCGGAAACCTCTGCGACGTGATCATCGACGCCACCGGATCCCCCCGCTCGATGTCCACGTGTTTCGAATACGCCGCCTTCACCGGCCGCGTCGTCTACGTCGGCATCACCACCTCGGATCTCCAGTTCCCACACGCGCCCGTGTTCCACCGCCGCGAGCTCACCCTGCTTGCCTCCCGCAACGCCCTCCCCTCCGACTTCCCCGCCATCATCAACCTGATCCGCGAAGGCAAGATCAACACCGACGTCTGGGTCACCCACCGCATCACCTTCGACGAAGTCCCGGAAAAATTCGACCAATTCACCAACCCGAACCTAGGCTCGATCAAAGCCATCATCGAAGTCAATTGAATGAAATGAATGAATCCTCGAGATTTGCTTTTTCACCTAGGCGGAGAACACACTGGATAGTCGGCCTGGGAAGGGGAAAAGGGGGAGACTCCTTACAACATCAGTAAGCCGCTCAAAGCAGGTAATGGCAATCACAAACCCACCCGCAAATCTCGCACGCTCCACAACACCCCCTTCGCCGCCGCGCCGCTGCCCCGCATCCGCCGCGCACCATCCTTCCTCCTTTCCGTGAACCTCTCCCGCGCCCCCGCGAACGCCTCGTTCACGAACTCTTTGCTCCCGATCACCGCACCGTCCGTGAAATACCT
>CAMBQC010000049.1 GCA_945869855.1 Prosthecobacter debontii | reverse complement strand
CAGCCCTCCGTGCAAGGCACCGCCCCCCGCTCCAGCCGGAACCCGCAGCCCGATGATTTTGCCAGCCTCGGCAAGTCCTTCGCCAGCCCGTCGGAAAGATCCATCATCGCCGTCGGCCGCAGGTTTTCCGCGATCCATCGCCCCGCCTCCACCCTCGGGAGAAATTTCAGGTGCTTACCCGTCAGCGAACCGCCCAGCCGCCCCGTCACCCAAATCCCATCGCCCGGCCTACCGCCGGAGCGCATTACCGCTTTCCCACGCGCCACCGAACCCATCGCCGCCACCGAAATCACCGCGGCCGACCCTTCCGGCACCCGGCACGTCTCCCCACCCGCCAGCCGCGCCCCATACCGACTCAGGCAATCCCCCATCCCCCGGTAAAAATCCTCGATCCACCCAATCTCCATCGTCCCCGGCAGCGCCAGCGTCACCAAAAAACGCTCCCCCACACCACCCATCGCCGCGAAGTCGGACATCACCCGCGCCACCGCCTTCCAGCCCACCGCCCTCGCATCCGCGTCCATCAGGAAATGCACGCCCTCCACCAGCGCATCCGTTTTGAGCAGCCGCAGCATTTCCCCGCCCTCATCCATCACCGCGCAATCATCCCCCGGCCCCTCGCCCGCCTCACCCGCCGGAGCCAGCGCCACCAGCCTCGCGATCAGAGCGTCCTCCCCGATGTCCGCCAGTGTCTTCATGATCATAAGCGTGGCTGGGACTTGCAGTCCCAGTCTATCGTGGAGACATCCTGTCCCCACTCCTCTGCGGATTCACATCCACCATCTGCGTCCATCCCGTTCATCTGTGGTTAAAAAAAATTCTAAGTCGGCACCGGCAAATCATAAATCCGCATCGCCATCAGGCTCGCCACCGTCGCCGCGTTGAAAAGGAAATGCGCCGCCATCGGCGCCCAGATCGACCCCGTGAACTCATACAGCGCAGCCAGCGCCAACCCGAAAACAAACAGCGGCACCAGCGCCGAAACACTGCCGTGCGCCGCCGAGAACATCAGCGCCGTGCACAGCCCCGACATCCATGGTCCCGCGAAGCGCTTCACCGCCGGATAGAGGTAGCCGCGGAACACCACCTCCTCGCAGATCGGTGCCACCACCGCCGCCGTAATCCCCATCAGGATCAGCACCGCCACGCTTTTTTCCTTTTGAAAAATCGCCACCGTATCCTGCACCTTCTCCACCCCCAGGTTCTCCATCAGATCCATGTAGCCCAATCCTTGCAGCCCCGCGAAAATCGCCCACATGCACACCACCGTCACCGGTGCAATCAGCAGCACCCACGGCCATTGCCGCCATCGCAGCCCCAGCCAGCTCACCGGATCCACCCTCCTCACCACGATCGCCAGCGCGATCCCCGCCAGCAGGAATTGCAAGCCGATGGTAACCACCACCCCCTCCGCAGTCACCTTGATCGGCCCATCGCCCTCACCCATCACCGAAGCCCCCACCGCCTGCACATAAAAAAGCCCCGCCAACAGCGCGATCCCCAACAGATCCACCGGACGGTAAAACCACACCGCCACCTTCCCCACCGGCAACTCCGGCGGAGCCCCCTCCGCCCTCACCTCCGCCGCGTAAAGCCGCCACCCCGCCGCCGTCATAAGCAACAACACAGCCACCCCATAGGAGGCGTGGACGCTCAGCAAAGTCACATTCTCCATATTCCCGCGCCCAAGCTGCCCCCTCGCCGCTCCCCACGCCACTGGAAAATCCAAAATCCAAAATCCATCACCTAGCCCCGTCCACTTCATCGACCTCTTTTGCGGTATCGGCGGCTTCCGCATCGCCTTCGAGAAGGCCGGGGGAAATGCGTGTTGATTTAGCGATTACGACAAGTTCAGCCAGCAGGCCGACGAGGCAAATTTCGGAGCACGCCCGGCCGCGCGTCACTCGCTCTCGGTGCGGGTGTCGCGGGAGAGGAGTTCCATCATCGCCTCGGCGGCGGGCTTGTGTTGGTAAAGGATGGAGTGGACGGCATCGATGATGGGAGTCCTTGCACCCGCGCGCTGCGAGGCCTCGAAGATGGAAAGGGTGTTCGGCACGCCCTCGGCGACCATGCCGAGATCCCCGATGGCTTCCTCTAGGGATTTCCCGCGGCCCAGCGCGAGGCCGACGCGGTGGTTCCGCGAGTGCTCGGAGAAACAGGTGACGAGCAGATCCCCCACCCCGGAAAGCCCGGCAAAGGTCTCGATGCGCCCGCCGAGAGCTACGCCGAGCCGGGTCATTTCCGCAAGCGCCCGCGTGACGAGCGCAGCAACGGCATTGTCCCCGAGGCCGAGGCCATGGGCGATGCCCGCCGCGATGGCATAGACATTCTTGATGGCGCCGCCCAGCTCGATGCCCGCGAGATCCGTGCTGGTGTAGGGGCGGAACTGGGGCAGAGTGAACAGCTCCTGCAAGGCGTCTGCCACCGCAGCGTCCTCGCAGCCGATGACCGCGCAGGCGGGCTGGCCGATGGCGAGTTCCTCCGCGTGGTTGGGGCCGGAAAGGACGGCGACGGGATTGGACGGCAGCGAGGCGCGCAGGATCTGGCTCATGCGGTCGCCGGTGTGTTTCTCGATGCCTTTCGCGCAGGAAAGCAGGACGCAGGAAGCGGGCAGCCCGGCTTTGGCGAGATCCTCCGCGCAGGCACGGGTGGCTGCGGTAGGCACGGCAAAAATGACAAGCGGGTGCGCCGCGGCGGCAGCGATATCCGTTCCGGCGGTGATATTCGCAGGCAACACCACGCTGGAAAGGTATCTGGGATTGCGGCGCTCGCTGTTGATGCCCCGTGCCACATCCTCCTCGCGCCCGATGATCAGGATTTCACCGACCTTCGGGGAAAGGAGTTTCGCGATCGCGGTGCCGAACGATCCCGATCCGAGTATGGCCACGCTTCTGAAATTCATGCGCTGGGTTCCTCCGTTTTCCTTTTCCCGCCCCACACGAAACGCGACTCCGTGCCCTTGCGCAGTCGGTCGATGTTGGTGCGGTGTTTCCAGACAGCGAGCACGGCGATGAGCAGGGAGAAAATGAACAGGGGCTTGTTCCATGTGCCGTCCTGAATTTTCCCATGAAACCACGATCCCCACAATGTGAGCAGCGGGAGAGTGGCGGCGGCGACCATGCTGGCGACCGCAACGTAGCGGGTGGCGAACAAGACGACAGTGAAGATGAGGATCAGTATGACAACGGCAGCAGGCATCAATGCGATTAGCACCCCTGCGGATGTGGCGATTCCTTTGCCACCCTTGAATCCAATCCATGGAGAATAATTATGGCCTAGGACACAACAAAGACCGGTAAGCACCTGGAAAACCTGCGCGTGGAGCATCGGGAATTCCGCTGAGTATGGATATAGGGCGGATACCGCCATCGGATTTTTCATCCCTGCGAAACGTATGAGGGAAATGCCGATGATGCACGGGATGAACCCTTTCAACGCATCCAGAAAGAGGCAGGTGAGCCCGTATTTTTTCCCAACGATGCGGAACACGTTCGTCGCGCCGATGTTGCCCGAGCCGTGGTTGCGGATATCGATGCCCTTGATCTTCGCGATGATCAGCCCGAACGGTATGGAACCGAGCAGGAAAGCCAGCAGCGGGCAGAGCCAGAGTTGCATGGGCGTCGGGGAAGATCCGTCCTACTCGACGACAGCGGCGCTCTCGATGACGACCGGCTCCACCGGGACATCGCCGGGGCCGGTTTTCACGCCCTTGATCGCATTGACGACATCCATGCCCTCGACGACCTTGCCGAACACCGCGTAGCCATTGTTGCTTGGGAAATTCAGCATGGCGTTATCGGCCACGTTGATGAAAAACTGGGCGGTGGCGCTGTCCGGATCGTTCGTCCGCGCCATGGCAATGGTGCCCTTGTCGTTTTTCAGGCCGTTCTGGCTCTCATTCTTGATTCCTTCACCGGTTTTTTTCTCGACCAGATTTCCGCCATCCAGCGCGAAGCCGCCGCCCTGGATCATGAAGCCGTCGATCACGCGGTGGAACGCAGTGCCGTCGTAGTGTTTCTCACCGACGTATTTGAGGAAATTCTTCACCGTGATCGGAGCCTTCTCCGCGTTGAGTTCGATGACGATGTCGCCCTTGTTCGTTTTCAGCCGCACCTTGGCGGCCGTGGTGGCTGCGGCTTTCTCCCCGGCCTCAGGGGTTGCTTTTGTCTCGGGTTTTTCCGCTTTGCAAACGCCCAGCAGGGCGAGGCCGACGATCAATTGGATGGCGTAACGTCTCTTCATCGCGGGCAGGTTTAGGCGGATTGCACCGGGTTGGCAAGCGGATGCGCGGTGAGATGGAGGAAATGATACTCCAACCAGACCGAACCCGCGTCCGCACTGCAAAACCTAGCTTTGCGCGGCAAATCCCTTCGACTCTTTGCCGCTGGCCGCCGCGTGATTCTTGCATCACCATTCAAGACAACGGGATTGAGGAAGGCTACAAAACATCCGCCCAACGGGTAAATCTCCCGTATTGCGCAAATCCGCATCCCCCCTATCATAGCCAGACACGATGGCATCCATCCTCATCACTTGCACAAATGCCACCTGCGCGGTTCCGGAGGCGCACCGTGAGCTATTCAAGGGATCAGAGGATCTCGTCAGCTCTGCGGATGGCTGGGAACCCGGCGCGCTGAACCTCGCCCAAGGCCTCGCCATGAAATTCAGCACCCCGCTGATCCACGGCGATGTCACCCGGCTTCTCATCGACCTAGAGCAGGACGGCGAAACACGCTGGAGCAAAATTTCCACGAAACTTCCTGAAGCCATCCGCGATAAACTCGTCACGCGCCTTGCCGATAAATTTCGCAACGCCATCGAAACCCGCCTCACCGAGGACTTGAAACGCCACGACGCGATCATTCATCTCCTGATCCACACCGCCCCGCTCGCCGAAGGGGAAATCCTCTTCGAATACATCGGATCGCCAAACGCGGCGGAAATCGCGAAAACCGCCGCCGACCTGCTGCCAAGTGAAGTGAATGCCTCAGCCGTTCCGCTCATCGATGAGACTCCTTTTGTCCGCTGGCTCACCACAAACTTTACATCAGAAAAATACGGCATTGTGCGTCTCACCGTTTCCCACTCCTTCTTCCTCCGCTCCGTTCCGATGCGCTGGGAAACGGTGAAAAAATCCCTGATCCAGGCACTCGTGAACGCCACCAAGGGATAACAACCCTCTTCATTTTGAGATCGGAAACAACGTGGCTCCGCCGAGCCATCACATCCCCAGAGTTCCACGATCACCTGGCTCCCTTCGCCACCGGTAACGGGCAAACTGTGTTCGACCACGCCGATGAGGCTTCGCATTCCTTTTTCGCCGCGCTCGCCTGCACCGCCGCTTCCGAGCGCGGAAAAAAGCGCCAGTGGATCGTCCACGAATCCCCGCGCCAACGCGAACGCCTCGCCGCCGAGCTGGAGCTCTGGGGCATCACAGCCGTCGTCCTGCCGGACGTGGGGGCGATCTTCGGTCGCCCTCCTGAGACGGATCGCGAGCTTCAGCTCGCCCCGGAAGCCCCGCCCCTGGAAGTCCAAGACCCCGAAACCGCCGCCGAGTGGTTCGCGATCCTGGAAACCCTCGCCATCTCGGATTCCTTCGCCGTCCTCCTTGGCTCCGACCAATTCCAGCAATACGCCCCCTCCCCCCACTCCCTCCTCTGTAACCGCACCCACCTCAAGCCTGGCCTCATCCTCGATCCCACCGCCTTCGCCGAAACCCTCACCACCCACGGCTATGAGCGTTTCCCCACCGTCACCGCCCGCGGCCACTTCGCCATCCGCGGCGGCATCCTCGACCTCTTCCCCTTCCAATCCCCCCGCCCCCTCCGCCTCGCATTCTTCGACACCGAACTCGAATCCATCCGCGAGTTCGACCTCAACTCCCAGGCCTCCACCCGCAAGATCGCGCAGATTGATCTTCTGCTAACAGAACCTCCGGCGTTAGCGACCATCGCCGATTACCTAAAACCGGATGACGTAGTCATCCGCATCGTGGCTGGGACTTGCAGTCCCAGTCCGTCGGAGGGACTTGCAGTCCCTCCCTCTTTCCTCATCACCGAAGGCACTTCCACCGCCGAAGAAAACTTCACCCTCGCCGCCTACGCCTCCCCCCTCGGCACCTTCGACGCCGGTGACTTCGTCCTCGACGAGCTCCGCCGCGAAACCTTTTTCAAACAGCTCAATGAATGGCAACGCGAGGCATGGGACATTGGCATCGTCTTCTCCACCAAGGGCGAACTCGAACGTTTCACCGAACTCTCCGGCAAAGACCTCGAACGCGACCTCGGCCTCACACCCGTCATCGGCGAGCTGATTTCCTCTTTCATCCTGCCGGTCACGAAACTCGCCGTCCTTTCCTCTTCCGAGCTCTTCGGTCGCTACCGCACCCCCGGCGCAGCCCGCCGTTCCTCCGTGGAAAAAGCCCGTGTCATCCGCGCCCGCGCCACCCTTGATGACATCGAGCCCGGCGACATCGTCGTCCATTACGAATACGGCATCGGGAAATTCAAGGGCATCGCCCAGGAGGAGGAAGGCGAGGAACTCCAGATCGAATACAAGGACGGCTCCATCCTTTCCGTTCCGCTGGAGCAGGCGCACCTGTTAGGAAAATACATCGGGGTCGGCGGCAAGACCCCGGATCTCAATAAACTCGGCAACGCCACCTGGCAGAAAAACCGCAAGTCCGCCGAGAAATCCATCCTCGACTACGCCGCCCGCCTGCTCCGCATCCAGGCCGAGCGCGAACACGACCAAGGCCACGCCCACCCGCCCGACACCCGCTGGATGTTCGAGTTCGAGCAAAGTTTCCATTACACCGAAACCCCCGACCAGAAACAGGCGATCCTCGATACCAACCACGACCTCGAAGCCCCCCGCCCCATGGATCGCCTCATCTGCGGCGATGTCGGTTTCGGAAAAACCGAAGTCGCGATCCGCGCCGCGTTCAAGGCGATCACCGGCGGCAAACAGGCCGCTCTGCTCTGCCCCACCACCGTCCTCGCGGAGCAACACTGGCGCACTTTCCGCGAGCGCTTTTCCGACTACCCGATCCGTGTCGATCTCCTCAACCGTTTCCGCTCCGCCGCCGAAGTGAAAGCCACCATCCAAGGCCTCGCCGATGGCTCCGTCGATATGGTCATCGGCACCCACCGACTCATATCAGGCGATGTCGCCTACAAGGATCTCGGCCTCGCCATCGTCGATGAAGAGCAGCGCTTCGGCGTCGCTCATAAGGAGAAATTCAAAGACCTCTTCCGCCAGATCGACGTCCTCACCCTCTCCGCCACGCCCATCCCGCGCACCCTTTACATGGCTCTCATGGGCGCGCGCGACATGTCCACCATCGACACCCCACCCCCCAACCGCCTCCCCGTTTCCACCACCGTCACCGCCTACGACGAGCGCATCATCCGCGATGCGATCCGCCGCGAGATGAAACGCGGCGGCCAGGTCTTCTTTCTCCACAACCGCGTCAAGACCATCGAGCTTGTACACAAAAAAATCAAGGAACTCGTCCCCGAAGCCCGCGTCCTCGTCGGCCACGGCCAGATGGAAAAACACGATCTCGAAAACGTCATGCACGCCTTCGTCAACCACGAGGCCGATGTGCTGCTCGCCACGACCATCATCGAAACCGGCATCGACATCCCCAACGCCAATACCATCCTCATCGACCGCGCCGACCGCTTCGGCCTCGCCGATCTCTACCAACTCCGCGGCCGCGTCGGTCGTGCCGGCGAAAAAGCCTACGCCATCCTCCTGCTACCGAGGGAAATGATCACCCAAGGCGATGCCCGCAAGCGCATCCACGCCATCAAGCAATACACCGCCCTAGGCTCCGGCTTCAAAATCGCCATGCGCGACCTCGAAATCCGCGGCGCAGGCAACCTGCTAGGCACCAAACAATCCGGCCACATCGCCCAAATCGGCTTCGACCTCTACTGCCAGCTCCTCCGCCAATCCATCGACCGCCTGAAAGGCAAAAAAGACCCCTCACTCCAGGAAACCACCTTCAAGGCAGACTTCATCATCCCCACGGAAACGCAGTGGGTTTCACAAAATTCAAAATTCAAAATTCAAAATTCAAAATTGGATCACCTTCCCGCATTCATCCCGACGAGCTACCTCTCCGACGCCAAGCTCCGCATCCATGCCTACCGCGAACTCGCCGAAGCCAACACCCCTAAAGCCATCGACACCCTGGAGAAAAACTGGATCGACCGCCACGGCCGCCTTCCCGAACCCGTCAAAAACCTCCTTACCATCGCCCGCATCAAAGCCGAAGCCGCCGCGAACGGCGTCGCCTCCGTGGAGATCTCCAGACAGCGCCTGATGCTCCAGAGAAACGGCAGCCCGATTCTAATGGATGGTTCAAGGTATCCGAGGCTGACGAAGACGAAACCGGGGGAGAAGTTGGCAGAAGCTTTGGAGATGCTCCGAAATTTCTAGGTAGGCATCATACCTACTACCTCCACAAATCTTGACCTTGATAGTATCACGTGATACTATTGCCGGGTGAAACCACCGTTTTCCATCACACCTGAAATCCTCCGATTCGTTGGGGAAATTGAACGGCTTATCGGGCGAATCGAAGGGTTCGAACAACCAAAACCGCAGCCCCACCTTCGGAAAGCCAACCGTGTCCGCACGATCCAAGGTAGCTTGGCCATCGAAGGCAACACACTCGATCTCGATCAGGTGACCGCCCTGCTCGAAGGCAAACGTGTCATCGGCCGAAAGGAGGAAATCCAGGAAGCGCTGAATGCCATCGCCACCTACGACCTGATGGCAAAGTTCGATCCATTCTCACCGGAATCCCTTCTTGAAGCCCATCAAACCATGATGGATCAGCTCATACCAGACCCCGGAAAATGGCGAACCCACAATGTCGGCATCCTCAAAGGCTCGAAAGTCAGCCATATCGCCCCAAAGGCGGATCGCGTCCCCTATCTCATGGACGATCTCTTCCGCTTTCTTCGCACCAACGGCTACAACCCCCTCATCCGCTCCTGCGTTTTTCATTACGAACTGGAATTCATCCATCCATTTCAGGACGGAAACGGAAGAATCGGTCGCTTCTGGCAGACCCTGCTCCTGTATCACTATCACCCCGCCTTCGAGTTCATCCCCATCGAATCCCTCATCCGCGAACACCAGCAGGAATACTATGCCGCCCTGGAGGCTTCAGACCGTAGCGGAGACTCCACCGCTTTCGTCCATTTTTCCCTCGGTATCATCCTCCAATCATTGGAAGACTTCGTCTCCTCATTTTCTCCAAAACCCCTATCGGCAACCGAGCGTCTT
The DNA here is from genome assembly GCA_945869855.1 of Prosthecobacter debontii. GTDB lineage: Bacteria > Verrucomicrobiota > Verrucomicrobiia > Verrucomicrobiales > Akkermansiaceae > Luteolibacter. The sequence goes on along the minus strand of CAMBQC010000049.1, from coordinate 5,600 downwards.
TCGCGAGCAAAAGAGCACTTCGTTCACAGGGAGTTTTCACGGAAGCTCTATCTTGAACTCTATAAAGCCATCTCCACAGCCACCGCCAGCCGAGATCTAAAACAAGCAACCGAAGCAGGGATCCTATCCAGATCCGGGGAAAAATCCCTCACTCTCTATCGCTTCCGATAATCCTCCACCCGCCGCAAAGCTCCGTATCAACGCCTACCGCGAACTCGCCGTAGCCAACACCCCCAAATCCAAAATCATCAATCATCAATTTCCCCCTCTTCCTCTGTGTCCCCTGCGCTCTCCGTGGTTAAAAACTCTTCCTCTTCCCTTGGCGATCTTAGCGTCTTGGCGGTTCAAAATTCTTTCTCCCACCTTGACCAAATAGCCATTTTGGCTATTGTAATTCCATGATCACCTTCACCGCCACTGACGCGAAGAATCGTTTCGGCGAGCTTCTCGAAGCCGTTCACCGCGAACCCATCGAGATCGACAAGAAAGGCCGTCCCGTGGCAGTGATTCTTTCCTACGATACCTATCAGGAAATGAAGGAGGCTCTCGGAGAGGCAAAGAAGCCTTCGGATCTAAGCTGGCTGAGCCAATGGCGGGAAACCGCCACTCTTGCTCCCGCAGCATGTGCAGATGATGAAGCCGCCTATCACGACCATCTCGACCAGAAATACGGCAGATGATCCGCCTCTTCCTCGATACCAACGTAATCCTCGATCTGATCATCAGCGACAGGGACGGGCACCAAAGCGCGCTGGCTCTTGAGAACTTTGCAAATACACATCCCTGCAAACTCTCGTGCGCATGGCACGCCCTCTCCATCATCGAATACATCGGCAGGAAACGATTCGGATCGGAAGCCATCCACCTTTTGCTCAGGAACCTTTTGGACACATTCACCGTCCCCTCCGCCGGAACCGAGGAAGCCAAACAAGCTTTCAATTACCTCGCGGGGGATTTCGAAGATGCCCTCCAAATCTCCGCTGCCGTTGCTAGCAAGGCAGACCACATCCTGACCAATGATGCCGGCGGATTCACCAAATCCCCGATCTCAGTCCTCTCTCCCAAGGACTTCCTCTTAACGTTGGTTGGCAAGGAGTGACTCCGGCTACATCAAAAAATGCTTAAGTGTAGATCCTAATCATATTTATATTATACACAGAATCACTCACGAGCGAAAAATCAAAAAATTCTGAAATCAATGCCACTCCATCCAAAAGCCCGTGAATTCTTTAAATCCGGCATCTACACAGGACTCGCCTCATTCGAGGAATTAGAAAATCGAATCGCTGCTATCGTTGGAAACAAATCGAAGGGGGACGCTTTCGAGGTTTTTGCGGAAGCTTACTTAGCGACGCAGCGCAAGCATGATGCTGCCAAAGTCTGGCCACTCAGCGTAACGCCACTGGAAACATTGAAAAAACTTGGATTGGCGGAGCAGGACTATGGAGTTGATGGCGTCTTTCTCACTCTTCTCGGCCTCATCAATGCTTATCAGGTCAAGTTTCGCACAGCCAGAAGCCCGCTTACTTGGAGAGAGCTATCCACGTTCATGGGCTTGGCCGATAGCCCACACATCCGTAGCCGCATTTTAATCACGAACTCTGACGAACTGCCCGCTGTATTGAATGAACGCCAAGGGTTCTTCTGTATCCGCGGTTCCGACTTGAGCCGTCTCCAACCCGAGGACTTTGAAGCAATAGAGTCCTGGTTGGCTGAGACAGATTTTGAGATCCCCAAAAAACAACCTCAGGAACACCAGGATGAAGCACTCGGTGCACTAGTTCCTGCACTCAAAGTCGAGGACCGGATCTCAGCGATCATGGCTTGTGGAACCGGGAAAACCCTCGTCGCCTTATGGGTTGCCGAACAGCTAGAGTCGTCCCTCGTGTTGGTTCTGCTGCCCTCATTGGCGCTGCTTCGCCAAACCTTGCACGAGTGGTTGCGGGAAACAAACCTGCCCGCGTTAGCTTACCTCTGCGTTTGTTCAGATCCAACAGTCACTGATGGGGTCGATACATTTGCCACTCTACAGTCTGATCTTGATTTTGAGGTCTCAACGAAAGCGGATAATGTCAGACAGTTTCTTGATGCTCCTTTCACGGGAACGAAGGTCATCTTCTCCACATACCAATCTGCAGCGGTGGTTGGTAACGCGATGAAGCCAGGTGAATGTTTCGATCTTGGAATCTTTGACGAAGCCCACAAAACGGCTGGGCGCGAAGGACGTAATTACGGATTCGCATTGGACAACTCCAATCTTCCCATCAGGAAGCGCTTATTTGTCACTGCTACTCCGCGTCACTACAACCCTCATCAACGGGATCGAGAAGGTGAAGCCAAAATGGTCTTCTCCATGGACAACCAGCAGATTTACGGTCGGCAGGCATATTGTCTGTCGTTTGGTGAAGCTGCGCGCCGGGATATCATCTGCAACTACAAGGTCATAATTTCTGTCATTACGTCCGAGATGGTGACAAACGAATTGCTTACCCGCGGCGAGGTAATCGTCAATGGTGATGCGATCCGTGCTCGCCAAGTTGCCAATCAAATCGCGCTTCGGGATGCCGTCGGAAAATATGGAGTAAGCAAGATATTCACCTTTCACAAGACTGTGAAATCCGCTGCGTCATTCGTAGCTACGGGAAACGAAGGAGTCCGTATTCACCTCCCTAATTTCGGCGCGTTTCATGTTAATGGTGAAATGCCAACTGCCCGGCGTGAGCGAGTAATGCGAGAGTTTCGGGGAACAAAGTGCGCAGTAATGTCCAATGCCCGCTGCCTGACTGAAGGAGTGGATGTTCCGGCGGTGGATATGGTCGCGTTTCTCTCACCTCGGCGGAGTCGCGTGGACATCGTGCAGGCAGCAGGAAGGGCGATGCGCCGTGCACCCGGGAAGGCTATGGGATACGTGCTCGTCCCGCTTTACGTCGAGTTGGCCAGTGGCGAAAGTGTCGATGATGCGGTGAGTCGGGCTGATTTTGATGAGGTTTGGGATGTGCTTCAATCGCTACAGGAGCAGGATGAAGCATTGGCGGAACTCATTCGTCATGTCGGAGAACAGAAGGGGCGATGCAAGGGATTTGATGATCGGAGATTCGGCGACAAGATCGATTTTGGCGGCCCTCGACTAACATTGGAAACCCTACGAACGGCCGTGACAACGCGCTGTTTGGAGAATCTATATGCTACTTGGGATGTCTGGTTTGGGAAACTGAAATCGTTCAAGGAACGTTTCGGACACTGTAAAATCCCGCAAAATGGAGAAGACTCTGGGTTGGCCAGATGGACAAGTCGTCAGCGACAACAAAAGGACAAACTAACTTCTGATCAGCTCAATCGGCTCGATCACATTGGCTTTGTCTGGGATATCGCTGCGCTTGCATGGGATGAAATGTTCGCGAAGCTAGTGGCTTTCAAGGAGCGCATTGGACATTGTAATGTGGAAAGTAAATGGGAAGGGGATTATTCTCTTGGTCCGTGGGTTAGCGCCCAGCGCACTCGGAAAAATAAGGGTGTTTTAAGCAAAGAAAGGATTTCTCGTTTGGAACAGCTTGGATTGGTTTGGGACTACCAAAGGGTAAAAGGAGAAGAAACTTGGCTAAATTGGTATCGAAAGCTAGAGGATTATACAAAGAAGCATGGAGATCCTCATGTTCTACGAACTTATTCCGATAAGAGGCTTGCGAGTTGGGTATGGAATCAGCGAATGAGACGTAAGGGAACGATGAAGAGAAAGGGAAAAAAAATCGATTTAATTACCCCTGAGCAAATTACACTTCTGGACATACTTGGTTTTCACTGGGATGCACATGAGGATAAATGGACAGAGGGGTTTGAGGCATTGCAGGCATTTAAAGCCGCTTACGGGCATTGCGACGTGGTTGAAGACCCATCGATCAATAAAAAGTTGCTGAACTGGAGCAAGATTCAAAGGGTTCATATTTTAAAAGGAACTATTACACCCGAACGTAAATTACTTTTGGATGAAATTGGATTCAATAGGGACAGCAAAATAAACAAACGCTGGAGCGAAAGCTACGACCAACTTGTTGAATATCATTCCGTGCATGGTGATGCCGACATCCCATCCAAGTGGAAAGAAAACCCAAAACTTGCGAGTTGGGTAAGTGCGCAACGACAACGAAGGAAGCGGAACCAAATTGCTGACGAGGAAATACGGCTGCTCGATTTGCTTGGGTTTACTTGGAAAAGCCGTGAAGTTGGAACATGGGAAGACCGACTCGAAGAAATCAAAGACTTCAAAGCACAAAATGGACATTGCGATGTTCCGGTGAATTATCCAGCGAATCCGAAACTTGGAAGATTTGTGAACTCAATGAGAACGCAGAAATCTCGGGGAGTTTTGAGTGAGAAGCGCATAAGGTTGCTCGAACAAACTGGTTTCAAATGGAATGCCCAAACCAATCAAAACGAGGATTTCTGGGAAGAAAGGTGCAAACAGCTATTGGATTACAAAGAGCGGCACGGACACGGCAATGATTATTGGAGTAAGGATCCAAAACTGGCACGCTGGGCGCTCCTCCAACGCCAAAAAAAGCGGACTGGCACAATTCATCCAAAGCTTGAAGAAATGTTAAATGAAGTTGGTTTTGACTGGAACTTTAAGAACAATTTAGATCAAGTGAAACTGAAGGATCTGTGGGAAACCAGATACCAACAGCTCGTTGATTACAAAACTCGAACTGGGCATTGTGACGTCCCCGCTAGGTGGCAGGAAAATTATTTACTGGGCAATTGGGTCAGTCGGCAACGACAATTGAAAAGATCAAGCATGCTAAATCCTGAGAGAGAGATCATGCTAAATGATATTGGTTTCAAGTGGCGGCAAGTTAAACACAGTAGCTGGGAATTGCATTTCAAGCGATTGATTGAATTCAAATCTGCGCACGGCCATTGCGACGTACCTATTCTGTATGAAGAAAATCCTAGCCTTGGTTTGTTCACTAAAACAATGCGGGCTAAACAAAAATCAGGAAAGCTTTCCGAGGATAAAAAAGCTAAACTAGATGCCCTCGGATTCGTTTGGCAATCGGAAATACCTTCAGTCCTCGAATTGATGCCTGAAAAATTGGCCGATTCATGGAAGAGGATGTTCGATGAGTTGGTTAGCTATCGGGAAGCACATGGGAACTTCGACGTTCCGGTGAAGTGGGAAGCAAATCCCCAATTGGGCATGTGGACGGCTGCTCAACGATCATTGGGCAAATCAGGGAGACTCCGTCCTGACCGGAAGCAGATGCTTGATGAAATTGAATTCGACTGGCGCAATGAAAGCCGCAAAGAGGAATGGGTGACACGGCTTGAGCAGCTTAAAGATTACAAACCACAGTCATCCCATAGCCGCCTGAATGGCGGGTTGTGATGCCTGTAGTATGGGGGATTGAGGGCTTGTTTGGCGATTGTGTTTTTTGACTCTGTTTATTGTGGGGGTGGTTTCGCGGGGATCTTTGCCATGTGCTGTCCCATGGCTTTATGGCGAAAAGCCCGGTAGATACGTGCCTTCGCAACAACTTCGCATCCGCCAGCCGCCTCCCGCTGTCCCATAGGATCGCAGCAGTGCCGCAAGATCGATCCGATCC
>CAMBQC010000048.1 GCA_945869855.1 Prosthecobacter debontii | reverse complement strand
CCCATGGTTCCATGGTCATGGTATATCTGATTTTCCCTACCGTGCTGGGATTTTGCAGATCCTGTGACCGTTATGTGACAACCTGCACACAGGAGGTTCATCCCGACTGCCACGCGGCCTGGCGGCTCATGAGACTCGTAAGCTCCTGGGTCTCCGTGGCAACCAACTCCGAAGTGGCCGCCATGTTCGAGATCAGTGGCTCCTCGTTGCGGTGCAACGACAAAGGCGGACACCCCTCCGCTGTAAGATCCAAGGCTAGCGGAGAAGGAGAGTATCATCGACCTGTCTCCCTACTGTCCGGAACTCAATCCTTGCGAACAGTTTTGGGATCCCGTCAAGGACGGCATAGGCAACAAGGCGTTCGACACCGTTGGGGAACTCAGGCAAGCGACGCCGCAGGTGTTGCAGCGTTACAGGAACGATGCCGCAGCGGTATTGCGCTTGGTTGGTCATGGCTGGCTGCTCGATCAAGCAAACGCTCGAACAAACCAGCGGTGTCACATGAAGTTAGAAAAGTGGTATCACTTCACGAACAGTGCCGGTTCCATCCGGATCATAACTCCGCTGAAGCTTCCATGGACGCCCAATCCGGCGCACCTTGGAAGTATTACAGCTTCTACGCTCCATGGGCATAGCTCTCAACCTGATCCCTGTGGCGGTTCGCAAGCCGTGTGGCATGATCGGCATTCTTCGTATCGATCGCACCTACTTGAAGCAGCCACGAAGGCTCGGGAAAAAGATTCCGGTCGATTAGTTAAAACACAGTCGATGGCTACAAAAGCCCGATAGGCTTGTTGCGCAGCGCAAAACAACTAGCAAACAGTAAAGGACACACCGCCCAATCCCTGGACTCCCAACTCGTTGATGTTTAAAAATGGTGCGCGATACTGGGTTCGAACCAGTGACCCCCTCCGTGTCAGGGAGGTGCTCTACCACTGAGCTAACCGCGCGTTGCCTGCGTTGCCGCCGGGCGGTGAAACTAGGGGGAAACTCGGCCGCCGCGCAACCTCTTTTTCAACAGATTATCCGAAAAAGTAGGTTCGTCCGCCCCTGCGATTGCGGCTTGAGTTGCGGGCGCTCTCCGCGCAGCATTTCCACCGCGACATGAAATTCCTAACCGCCCTCCTCCTTCTGATCCTCCCACTTCACGCCGAGGCTCCTAAAATTTTCAAAGGCCTCCTGGAGAAGGATGTGCCGGTAAAGGCGAGCATTGGGATCGTGGTGCCGCCGCCGGAGATCGAGAGATACATCGCGAAGGTCGAGGCCTCGGCACGGAAAAACAAGGAGTGGTTCGCGGAATACACGAAGGCCTCAAAGCCGGGCGCGCCACTTCCCTTCCATGAGAATCTCGGTCTGACGAAAGAGGAATACGACGATTACCTCGCCTTGTGGGCGAAGCGCGACTTCAAATCCGCGGAGGAGGTGGTGCTGGTGCTGCGCGAGACCTTCGGCAAAACGTGGTCGATCACGGCCACTGGAGAGGCAGGGATCATTTCGACCCTGCGCTATGACCCGGAAAAAGCCGTATTCCGCTCGCCGAACGGGGAGATGAAAAGCCTTGAGGACATCAAGACGGAGGCCACGAGCATCCTCGGTGCCTGGTCCGGCCATGAGTGGCGGCTTGAGGAGGAAACGGGACTAGGTAAGATCAAGGAGAATTTCGCACTCGGGCGATATGACGACAAGGAGTATGGCTTGCTAGTTTACCGCGTGCAGGAGATTTCCTCGGAAGGCAGCCGCTTACTCGATAAAAGCTTGGTGCTGCGATTCGCTCTGGGCAAAGCGGGCCACCTGCCGACCCAACCCAATCCACGCTGATCCATGCTGAAGAGGCTCTGAATTAGACTAATTACCAAAAGTCCGTTCGTAAAAATTCATTACAGCATCTTAACTCTGTGAACTCCGTGCCCTCCGTGGTTAAAATTTCCGTTCTCGAAAACGAAAGCACTTTGGGCAAGCGGTGTAGCAGTTCCCAAACCACTCCGAACACGACCCCGAGAAGAATTTGAACCGCCAAGTCGCCAAGGGCGTCAAGGAAGATTCATGAGGGCGGCCTTGGCAACTTTTCCCGTCCTCCTATTTCTTATCCAACCCTCTATCTAGCTTGGCGAACTTGGCGTCTTGGCGGTGAAACTCTCTTCACGCCCTGATCCCTTGCTTTGTTACCAACGCTTCGATGCCCTGTTTAACGGGGAGGATGTCAGCCTTCCTGCTGCGTTGATTAGTCCGGCTGGATCTCTAGCCTCGGCGGCTTGCTCATCCGTATCGTATCGTCGAAGTCCCCGAGATCGAGGCTATCGAGGACATTCGTACTGCGGCTCATAAAGCCTGCACGCCCGCCTCCGCCGGTGTAGCTGGGAAGCTCGGAGTGGTAGGGATCCTCACCGATCAGGACGGGAGATTTGGGAAGAACCGGCAAGGCATCCACAGCGGGCATACTGCCCAACGCGAAGCTCGGGTCAGCGTCACCTGCCATCGCGCCGGAGTGATGGGTGCAGAACGGTAGGTTTTGCACACCCTCTCGGAAATACTCGGCGATCTTCGTGCTCTTTGATCGAACCGTGCCGGTGGAGACATCCTCGACCATTTCCTGGCAGAACTGAGTGGCCCGCTGGCCGGAAACCGAACAGATTTCCACCTCCGACAAGGAGTCCGGCCTATCGATGCCTTTGCCGCCGAAGGCGGGAGCCGCCGCATTCATCGCCGCCGTCCACACCGGCATGGATAGATCGCGGCTGAACGCGCCGGGATAGATCGGCTCGCTGTTACCTTGCAGGAAACCCGTCCACACGCCGCAAGTGACGCGCCCGTTGTAGCCAAGGAACCAGGTGTCCGTGAAGTCATGGGTCGTCCCGCCCTTGCCCGCACCGAGAAATGGTTTTTCCAATAGGCTGTCCGCCAATCCGCCAGCACTGCCATCGGTCATGCCGCCAGCCATTATGCTGTGCACCTGCCATGCGACCGCCGAGTCAAGCAACCGACCCGAAGGATTCGCGGAAGGCTTCCGCCGGTAAACCACACGTCCCTCTGAATTCTCAATCCGATCAATGTAGGAAAAATTCTCAGCACCGCGCCGGCCGCCGAGCGGAAAGGTGGACATCGCCGTGACCGCCTGTTTCATCGATGCGGGCTCCCATCCGACGCTAACCCTCGGCAGCGGCTTCGAATCCTTCATTGAGAAACCGAATGCCACCGCCGCGTCGATGATGCGCTGGATGCCGGTCTCGCCGCCGAGCCTCACAGTCGCCGCAATCTTCGAGTGGGCGAACGCCCGCCTGAGGCTGATCATTCCATCGTATTTCGGCGAAGGCACCTCCATGCCCCATTCACCGAGAATCCCCTCCTGCCCGCCGACCATGACCGCGCGGTTGTCCATCGGCTCGTCCTCAAGCGTGGACGCGGGCGAGTGTTTGCCTGCGAGCGCGGCGGAATACAGGAAAGGGAAAAATGCAGTGCCCAAAGGACGTTTTCCCATCTCTATGAAATCATAGGGAACCTCCGCGTAATCCCTGCCGCCGACATGAGCCAGCACCTCACCGGTGGCATGATCCACCATGAAAACGGCACCCTGCAGATAGGCTGGATCGGCGTTTTTTCCTTGGCGGTCGTATTCGGAATACTTCTGGCGAGTGAACCCAGGATGCTTCTCGGCCTCAGACAGAGAAACAGCCAGCGCCTTTTCCGCCGCGCTCTGCACCTCCGAGGAAATGGTCGTATGAATCGTATACCCTCCGGCGGCCAACGCATCCGCTCCCAGCGATGCAGCGACCCCGTCCATGATGCGCTCATACAGGTGCGAAGTGCCGCGGCGCAGCGGCTTAGAGTTCACTTTCAAGGGTTTGGCTCTCGTATCCACAAGCTCCCTCGCGGACAACATCCCCTCCTCGCGCATACGTCCCAGCACCATGTCGCGCGCCTTGCGGCTATCCTTGAGGCTGTTGAGGGGAGAGTTTTTTGTCGGGTTCTTGATCAGGCCGACGATCGTGGCGCACTCCTGTAAATTCAGATCCTTTGGTTCTTTTCCGAAATACCCCAGCGAGGCGGAACGAAGCCCGTAGAACCCACTGCCGAAGTAAATTCGATTCAGGTAGAACTCGAGAATTTCCTGTTTCGAATACCGCTGCTCGATGCGCAACGCGAGAAACGCCTCAACCAATTTCCGCTGTATCCCGCCCTCCCCGCGCGCCGCCGCATCCTGCTTGAGTGGATAGGCATTCCGCGCGAGCTGCATGGTGATCGTGCTCGCGCCCTGCGTGGTTTCACCTGCTTGGTAGTTCAGCTTGAGAGCGCGCACGATGCCGATGTAGTCCACTCCCGAATGGGACTTGAAGCGCGAGTCCTCCCCCGCACGCAGGGTGTCGATGAAAAGCTCGGGCACGTCCCCGATCGGTATGACGCTCCGGTTTTGGACAAAGATCCGCCCGATCTCCTTTCCGTTGCGGTCCAGAATGAGACTCCGCTCCTCCAGCTTGTTGATCTGTCCGAGATCATAGGTCAAGGCGCGCTCGCGGTATCCGCGCGTGTATTGCTCCGCAAACAAAAAGGCGAACCCTCCCGCGATGAGGCTAAGCAGCAAGCTTACCAGCCAAAAGGTTTTGCGCTTGTAGAAACGGCGTTTGCCGATCTTCTTCCGGGTGTTTCTGATTTGTTGCGCCATGCCTGATGCCATTCCGAAGCCACCTACCGGCGACCTCCCGTTTCCGCAGGATTACCCGAATCCCCCGGCCGCGGCAACCCCTTCCTTGCGCGAAAGGATCATCGCCACGATTGCGGCGCGCGGCGGCGTCCCGTTTCCGGAATACCTGGAAATCGCGCTCTACGATCCCGAACTCGGCTACTACTCGCGTGCTGGCACCCAGGTGGGGCGCAATGGCGATTTCTTCACCAGTGTCAGCGTCGGGCCCTTGTATGGAAGGTTGCTGGCGCGGCGTTTCCTCGGATGGTGGGAAACGAACGGAAAGCCCGGTGCTTGGCGCATCCTCGAGATCGGCGCGCACGACGGCACGCTCGCGGCGGACATCCTTTCAGAAATCCGCCTCCTCTCCACGCCTGCTTGGCAGGCTTTGGAATACGCCATCGCAGAGCCTCTGCCGCGGTTGCGCGGCCTACAGAAGGCATACTTGCAACCCCTGGCGTCCCGGCTACAGGTTGCCGAAGGTTTCGGCGGGATCGCCTCGCGCCCGCTTCCAGGAGTCGCGTTCGGCAACGAGATCCTCGACGCCCTACCCTTTCACCTCATCGAGATGAAAGGCGGCGCATGGCATGAGCTGCATGTGATCGTTGATAAAAACGGCACGCTGGCACTGGAACCATGTGAGACATCGCTCCCACTCAGCGGGACTTTTCCCGAAGGCTACCGAACGGAGGTCAGGACGAATTACACGGGCTTCCTCTCATCTGTCGCCGCCTGCCTGACGGATGGGCTCCTGGTCTTCGCGGACTATGGCTTCGCCGCGCCGGAATACTACGATGTTTACCGTAGTTCCGGCACGCTCCGCACATTCTCCTCGCACAGGGCGGGCGAGGATCCGTTCGCCGCCCCGGGGGAAATAGACATCACCGCCCACGTCGATTTCACCGATCTAGCGAAGGCCGCGGGCGCGCTCGGCTACGCGCCCACTTTGTTCAATAGCCAGGGAAGCTACCTCACACACCTCGCGAAACCCCTGATCCTCGCCGGGGGCATGGACGATCCGAAAACCATCGCCCAGTTCCGCACCCTCACCCATCCCGCGCATCTCGGCGCGAGATTTCACATCATCGAGCTGACCCGCTCGGTGGAAATCCCGACGGACGTGGCGCATCGGCTGGCACTTTGATCAATCAAAGAAACGGATCTTGCCGGGCACAGGAAGTTTTCCGGCGGCCATCGCCGCGTGCTGCTCGTCGGTGCAGGCGGAGTCGATCGGCGCGTCGGGCTGGATCTCGTTGTCCATGACCACCCCGTTCGCGAGCATCCATTTCTCGACCTCCTCGCCGCTCACATCCGAGAGCATATTGCCGTCGATCTCAACACATGGGGAGAGCGGCTGCCCGCTGCGTTGTTCCATTTCCCAACGGAATGCGGGGTTCTTGATGATGTCCTTCTCCTCGTAGGGCAGATCGTATTTCCTCATGATGGCGCGTATCCCTTCGCTCCATCCGCAGAAGGTTTTCAAATAGGCGGTGATTTTAGGCTGCGTGATATCCATGTAATGCGAATTGTAGTGAATGCGCGGCTCATTGCAACCCGCTTTCCGACACCGGCACTTGGGGCGCGCAAACTGGATCGAGTTCCATCTGGTTTTCCCGGATAAAACGAGCGTAGGCGAAGCGCATGACCGCGCCACCGAGATCGAAGCCGCTGTGGCGGCGATCATCGCGCCGGAAGGGCGGGTCATCACCCACCTAGAGCCCCGCTCGGGGGAGCAGCGAGTTGAGCCTTGGGAAAAACTTTAGAGGAACATGATCCGATACGCCCAGCCGAGCATCAGCGCCGTAGCAGCGACAAGCAGAATCAACAGAAAGAAGCTTTGCCGCTGAGTGCGCATTACGTTCTCGATCTGCCCTCGGCTCAGGCTTTGCTCAAAACGATTGATCTCATAGCGATCCTTGATCTCCGCCAAGGGCGGCATGGTGGTTTCGCGCTCCCGTTTTTCACGCTCCAGCTTGGCGGGAAGCTTGATGATCTGCTGATGCTCTTCGTCGAGCTTGCGCGCGGCCTCCCGCAGGGCGGTGAGTTCCCTGTCCTCCTCGAACAGGTCACCCTGCCCCGGGATCCTCTGATTGCGCTTGGCCATACCTCACTTGATTAGGTAAACGATGAGAGCCGCTCCGCCGAGCAAAACGATCGGCAGGTTAAAGGCCAGCCCGCTCATCAACTGGGTGGTGAACTCGGAACTGCCGTTGCGTGATTTAGCGCGCTTGCGGCTGCCTTTCGATGACCGCCCGAAAATCGCCCCGGCTCGGCTGCCCTCGAAATACGAGGACGCTTGGTCATATTCATCCGCCGCGAGATCGGTAACCAACGTCGCCTTGTCGAGTTTCTCGAGGAGGTTATCGCGCGTCCATTTCTCCGGATCGTGTTTTTGAATCTTATCGAGGTGCTCTGCGAAACAACCGCGACACTGCTCGAGATGCCCCATTTCCTCCCGCATTTCTAAAAGCTCCCTGTCGATCAGAGTAATGGCGGAGGAGAGCTTTTCCGTAAGTTCCACTTGCTGGGAAAGGAATTCGCGCTTGCGAACGGTGAGTTCCTCGAGTTCTCGTTTCTTATGTTCCAGTTGCTCTCGCTCCTGCTGGATGCGCTCAAGCTCTAGCTGGGCGCTGCGGATTTTATCGTCATAATCGTCCTGGCGGCCTCCACGCTGAGGTATGTCCAGTTGACTGGAGCGCACGTTGATCGGGTGGGTGTATTCGTTAGGTGCAGGCATGATCTCGGAATATTATTCACATTTCTTAACCATTTTTACCCACCCATACCAGTGAAATTTTTAGGAAAAACGAAGTTTTATGCTCGCCCAGATTCGAACATTCCCCCTTGAAAACCTGGCCTTACCGGTTTCGTATCATCGTGATCCGATGAGAAAATTTTCCATACCCATCTTCTCCCTGTTAGCCGGTGCATCAATGGCCGCAGAAGTTCCGAAAGTCCTTGAGATCGGCGCAAGACTCCCACCCTTCTCGCTACCCGGCACCGATGGCAAGACGCATACCGAGAAGGATTACGCCGACGCGAAAATTTTCTGCGTCATCTTCACCTGCAACCACTGCCCCGATTCCGTTGCCGCCGCCGCGCGCACCGAGAAGATCTACCAAGGATACAAGGGCAAGGGCGTCGCCATCATCGCGGTGAACTCCAACAACCCCGCCAGCCTCCGCCCCGACGAGCTCGGCTACTCGCCCTACAACGATTCCTTCGAGGAAATGAAGCCCTTCGCAGACAGCTACGGCTGGACTTTTCCCTATCTCTACGATGGGGAGAAACAGGACTTCGCCACGGTATGCGGCGCACAATCAACACCACACGTCTTCGTTTTCGATGCTGACCGCAAGCTCCGCTACACCGGCCGCATGGACGATGCGGGACGCAAAAAAGACCCGGTCGAGAAATCCTACATTGGCAACGCGTTCGACTCCATTCTCGCGGGCAAGGAAGTCGCCGAGCCGGTGACACGTTCCTTCGGATGCTCGACGAAGTGGCTCTTCAAGGGGGACAGCGTTGACCGGGAACAAAAGGAATGGGAGGAAAAGCCCGTCACCCTCGACGACCTTGATGAGGCGCTCGCCAAAAAACTGCGCGACAACAAATCCGGCAACGTGCGAGTCATCAATTTCTGGTCCACCACCTGCGGCCCGTGCGTCGCGGAGTTTCCCGACCTCGTGGAAACCTACCGCCGCTTCCAGAATCGCAACGTAGATTTTATCTCGATCTCCCTGGATCCTGCGGACGACAAAGCGAAGGTGAAAAAATTCCTAGAATCCCGCCACTCCGCCCTCTCGCAGCGCACCCAGCCCTCCATGGAAAAAGAAGGCCGCACCTCCAATAACTACATCTGGACTGGCGAAAATGCCGACAAACTGGCCGAGGCCATCCATCCCGAGTGGACGGGCGCACTGCCCCTGACCGTGATTATTTCCCCGGAAGGGAAAACCCTTTGGAGCAGCAACAGCGAGCTCAATGTGGTCGAGCTGCGCACCGAAATCCTCAAAGGACTGGAATAAGGTCATTTCCTGCAAACATCCCAGCGATGGATTTTCTCGCCATCCGCCGCTCTTGGTTTATGAAGGCGCAAGCAAATCCGATGGATATGCCGCCCCACCCATTGCTATGAAAAAGTGCCCCTATTGCGCCGAGGAAATCCAGGACGAGGCGGTGAAATGCAAACACTGCGGGGAATTCCTCGATGAGTCAAAGCGCCCCCTTCACCACACACCTCCCCCGCTTCCCCGCACGGATCCGCACCCGCTGCCTTGGTATTTCCGGACAACTTTTATTGTCATCGTCCTGCTCAGCCTGCCACCACTCGCCCTGCCATCCATCATCTGGCACCCGAAGCTATCCGTGCTTGCGAAAATCGCGATCAGCGCGGCGATCCTGCTTTTCAGCTGGGCGGTGTGGGTCTTCACCATGAAAGCGTGGGTCTTCACCATGAAAGCAGTCAAGATGATGAACGAACTGATGGACACCCTGCAAGGCATGCAGATGTAATGATCTTCAAGCGCTTTTACCCCTCCATGAAGTTCCTTTTCCTCTGCCTTCTACAAGCCACGCCGCTCGCTGCACAAGAGTATGTCGCCGTCAGCGACAACCCGCCGCCGGTCACCCGCGAGTTCCGCGCCGCGTGGGTGGCATCGGTTCACAACATCGACTGGCCTTCCGCCAAAGGCCTGAGTGCCACCACCCAACAGGCCGAAGCGCGCGCGATCCTCGACAAGCTCGCTGGCCTGAAGATGAACGCCGTTATCCTCCAGGTACGTCCACAAGCCGACGCGCTATATTCCTCGTCCATCGAGCCATGGTCACCGTGGCTCACCGGCACCATGGGGAAATCCCCCGGCTACGATCCCCTCGCCTACTGGATCGAGCAAGGCCATGCCCGCGGCATCGAGGTGCATGCGTGGTTCAACCCGTTCCGTGCCCTTTCCAACGCCGACCACACCTGCTCCGGAAACCACATCAGCCGCACCAAACCCCACTTGATCAAACGCTACGGCTCCATCCTTTGGTGCGATCCCTCCCACCCCGAAACGCGCTCCCAAGCCCTCGCCGCCATCCTCGATGTCGTCCGCCGCTACGACATCGATGGCGTCCACCTCGATGATTATTTCTACCCTTACCCTTCCGGAAATCTGCGTTTCAACGACGGCAAAACGCCCGCCCAGCGCCGTGCCGTGGTGGATGCCTTCGTGAGCCAACTCTACTCCTCCGTGAAAAAACAAAAGCCATGGGTACGCGTCGGCATCAGCCCCTTCGGCATCTGGCGGCCCGATGTCCCGGATGGCATCGAGGCCGGTGTGGACGCCTACGAACACCTCGCCGCCGACGCCCGCAAGTGGCTCCAGAACGACTGGGTGGATTACATGGCGCCGCAGCTCTACTGGCGCATTTCTCCACAGAAACAAAGCTACCCCGTCCTCCTCGAATGGTGGCGCGCGCAAGGCACACGCCCCGTTTGGCCCGGCATCGCCACCACCCGCATCCAGTCCACGGAAGACCCCGGCCGCCCCGCCTCGGAAATCATCAACCAGATTGAACTGTCTCGAAAGTTAGGGGGGCAAAACTACGTCGGACATCTCCACTGGAGCGCCAAAGGCCTAATGAAAAACCAGGGTGGCATCAGCACCGCACTACGGAAAGTTTACACCCAGCCCGCCGCCGTGCCTCCTATGCCTTGGCTCAGCAAATCCGTCCCCGCACAGACCGCGGCCAGTGCCTCCGCCTCCGGCAGCAACGCCACCGTCCGCTGGCCTGCGCCGCAAGGCATTTCAAAGGTCGCCGTCCAGGCCCGAAAATCCGGCGTCTGGCATACCATTGCCATCGTCCCCGCTAGTGTCGGATCCATATCCACCACCCGCGCCGAAGCCTTCGCCGTCACCTCATTCGACCGTTACGGCAACTCCTCCACTCCGAAAATCCTAGCCACACCCTGATTCCCTCTCCGACATACCTACTCACATCATGAAATCCCTACTGCTGCTTTTTTTCACCCTTCCTCTTCTCGCGGAGGAAATCAACACCCTCACCCCGCAGGAAAAAACCGAAGGTTGGCGGCTCCTCTTCAACGGCAAAGACTTGGACAATTTCAGGAAATTCGGCTCCGACGCAATTCCCGGCCCGGGCTGGAAAATCGAGGATGGCATACTCAGGAAAACCGCAAAAGTCCTCGGCGGGCAGATCATCACGAAAGAGAAATTCGGGGACTTCACGCTAAGTTGGGAATGGAAAATTTCCCCCAAAGGCAACAGCGGCATAAAATACCTGGTGGTCGAGGATCGCGGCAACGCCCCCGGCCCCGAATACCAGATGCTCGACGACACCGGCCATCGCGACGGCAAGATTGGCCCCCACCGCCAAACCGCCTGCCTCTACGACATCCTTCCTCCCGCCGAAAACAAGCCGCTGAATCCCGTCGGCGAATGGAACCATTCCAAGATCGTGGTGAACGGCAAAAATGTCGAGCATTGGCTCAACGGCACTCGCGTCCTAGCCTACGAACTGGAAAGCGACGCGCTCAAGGTCGCCATCGCAAAAAGCAAGTTCGCCAAAGCGAAGGATTTCGAAAAAAAGGTCGATGGCCACATCATGCTTACCGACCACATCGACGAATGCTCCTTCAGGAACGTGAAAATCCTCACCGAACCCGCTGATCGCTGATTTTTCGAAATCACAAGCCAGAGCCGCTGGTCGGATTTGAACCGACGACCTGCTCATTACGAATGAGCTGCTCTACCCCTGAGCTACAGCGGCATGTGGCATGCCCGTCGTGTTTCCACGACGCCGGATTCTCTGTTCCATAAGAACTCCATTCGGGTGAGGGAGCGTTATCAGGAGTTGGACGCTATGCAATTTCAATTTTTTGGCAATGTTCGGATCCAGACCTGAATGGCGCCGAGGTCGGCTTGGATCGGCTCATCGGCCATGCTCAGAGCGGCCTAACCATCATGGAGTCCAAACATCAATGCCGCTCGCTCCAAGGACTCGCGATTTCCGGTATTCTCGCCCCATGAAAGGGCTTCCCGTGCACATGCTTTCCGAATCCACTCGGTTCAACGCATCCAGTAGTATAAGCCCTGCAATTTCCCCCGCCGCGCATTCGTAGTTGGTAATTTCCGAATTTCAGACAATGTTACACCGATACATGAAACTTTTCCTCCGCGCCCTCATCCCCACACTGATCCTCCTTGCGGGGTTCGTCGCGTGGAAATGGCTCGGAACACCGGTCGAGCCGCCGAAGCCCCGGCAAATCCCTCCCCAAAAGCTCAAGACGGAAAAAACCGTCCTCAACCCGACCTCCTACGGCATCGTCATCGACTCGCAGGGAGCCGTCCGCGCCCAGCAGGAAACGACCATCACCCCGCTCGTCTCGGGCACGGTCATGGCCATCCAGCCCGCCTTCGAGGATGGTGCCTTTTTCAAAAAGGGCGATGTCCTCCTCGAACTCGATCCCGCCGACCTGATGACCGCCGTCTTCGCCTCCGAGTCCCGCCTCGCCCGCGCCGAGGCCGCGCTGATCCAGGAGCAGGCGCGCGCGAAACAGGCACGGCTGAACTGGCAGGACATCGGCTACGAAGAGGAACCCTCCCCGCTCGTCCTCCGCGTCCCCCAGCTTCGCGAGGCGGAGGCGAACGTGAGCGCCGCGCAGGCGGATCTTGAGCAATCCCGGCGCAACCTCGACCGCGCGAAAGTCCGCGCCCCCTTCGATGGCCGCGTGAAAGCCCGCATGGTCGGCGTCGGTCAAGCGGTCGGCGCCCAAACCCCTCTCGGCGAGATTTTCGGCAGCGCCACCGCCGAGATCCGCCTGCCGCTTTCCCCTTCCCAGCTCCCTTTCGTGAAACTCCCCGAGGAGGAAGGCGACGCCCCTGTCGATGTCGTGCTCACCGACGCCCTCGCCGATCCCGCCCAGCCCGCCAGCCACCAGTGGAAAGCCCGTATTGTCCGCACCGAAGGCACCCTCGACCCCACCTCCCGCGAGCTCTTCGCCATCGCCCGCATCGAGGATCCCTTCAGCCTCGGCTCCGACCTGCCCCAGCTCCGCATCGGCCAGCCGCTCCGCGCCAAGATCGAGGGCATCACCCTCGATGACGTCTTCGTGATCCCCCGCTCCGCCATGCGCGACATCAACCGCATTTTCCTCATCGAAAAGGATGATCCGAAAATCTCCAAAACTGACATCACCCCCGTATGGTCGAACGCCGAGGTAGTCATCGTGAAAAACGGCCTCAAACCCGGCGACTGGCTAGCCACCTCCCGCCTCCCCTACGCTCCGGACCAAGCCCCCGTCGAAATTATCACCCGACCGCCCGCCGAAGAAGCCGTCGGCCCACCCGGCGCAACAGTGCCGGGCGATTCGTAAACCATCCGCGTTTTTTCCCGGTAGGGCTGATCCGGCTCGGTCAGCCCATTTCCAAAATCAGACGCACCGCTCACTCTGGCGGGAGTGAAATCCCGGATAAAATGCCCGCCACACTTCGGTTTCACTACCAATCTGTGATTACATCCCGTCCGTTTTTGATCAGGGATAACGAAGCCGCCGGAGGCCTTGGACTGCGGCAGCCTGCTGCCGCTTTCGGTCATGCAGCCCTGCTGCGAACCGGACAGCATTGGCATCATGCAACGCGATAACTTCCGATCCTCTGCCGCTGACAGCAGGCTGTCACACGGAAAGCTACAGCAGGCTGTAGCAGTCCAAGTCCTATCCAAGTCCTGTCCAAGGCCTACCCAATTCCTCCCAGCCCCCTCCCCCACGGTTGCATCTTCCTCACCTTTCCCCCAACTTCGCCGCGTGCTGTTGCCCATCCATGAAATCGCCGGGGAGATCCGTGACGCCGCCTCGGCGGCGGGGCGGTCTCGCGTGCTGCTGACCGCGCCGACGGGCTCGGGGAAATCGACGGAAGTGCCGGGGATGCTGGCGGATCTGCCGGAGATCGCGGGGCGCGTGGTGGTGATCGAGCCGAGGCGGATGGCGGCGCGTTTGCTGGCGGGCTTCGTGGCGAAGAACCGGCGGACGGCGCTCGGGCAGGAGGTCGGCTACGCGGTGCGTTTCGATTCCAAGCAATCCGCGCAGACGAAAATCCTCTACGTCACCGATGGCGTCTTCCAGCGCATGTTGCACGATGATCCCGGGCTCGCCGGGGTTTCGGCGGTGATTTTCGATGAGTTCCACGAGCGCCGCCTCGCGGTGGACATCGCGCTGGCGCGTTGCCTGGACTTGCAGGAGGGAAAACGCCCCGACCTGCGGGTGATCGTGATGTCAGCCACGCTGGAGACCAGCGCGCTCGCGGATTACATGGCTCCCGTCGCGCAGCTCGGCGCCGGAGGACGGACGTTTTCCGTGGAACTCCTGCACCGCCCGCACAAGGCCGCCACGAACCACCGCCAAGCCGGCCCACAACGCGAAGCGCCCATCTGGGAACAAGCCGCCGCGCTCACTCGCGAGGCGCTGGCGATGCCGGATTGCGGGAACATCCTCGTCTTCCTCCCCGGCACCCACGAGATCCGCCGCACCATCGAGCTGCTGGAAAACTCCGCCGCCTGCCGGGGCCACGACATTTTTCCGCTCTACTCCGCCCTCCCCCCCGCCGATCAGGAACGCGCGATGAACCCTTCGGAAAAACCCAGGATCATCGTCTCCACCAACGTCGCGGAAACCTCGCTCACCATCCCCGGCATCCGCACCGTGATCGATACCGGCCTCGCCCGCGCATCCGCCTTCGATCCCCGCCGAGGTATCAACACCCTGCTGATCCGCAAAATCTCCCGCGCCGCCGCCGACCAGCGGGCGGGTCGTGCCGGACGCACCGCACCGGGTCGTTGCCTGCGCCTCTGGAGCCAGGCGGATCATGCCCGCCGCGAGGAATTCGAGACGCCGGAGGTGCACCGCATCGACCTCTCCGAAGCCCTCCTCCTGCTCAAGGCGGCAGGCGTGGAAGAACCCCGCCATTTCCGCTGGCTCGATGCCCCCACCGAAGCCGCCTTGGAAAAAGCCGAGCATCTCCTCCGCGATCTCCACGCGCTCGACGCCGCCGGCAATCTAACAGACACAGGCCGCGAGATGGCCGCGCTGCCGCTGGAGCCGCGTTTCTCGCGCCTGCTCATCGCCGGAGTCCACAACGGCTGCCTTCCGGAAACCGCCTTCATCGCCGCCGTCGTCCAGGGCGAGGGGATTTTCCCGAAAGGCAACGCCGGAAACTCCCGCAAGGATTTCATTTT
>CAMBQC010000047.1 GCA_945869855.1 Prosthecobacter debontii | reverse complement strand
TGCGGGGTGTCGGCGGCCTTGATTTTCCCGCCGTCGATGATGATCACCCGGCTAGCGATCATTTCCACCTCGGAAAGGATGTGGGTGGAGATGAGGACGGTGTGGTTGAGGGCAAGGTGCTTGATCAGCTCCCGGATCTGGCGGATCTGGATCGGGTCAAGGCCGTTCGTCGGCTCGTCGAGGATGAGCAAATCCGGCTGGTGGACGAGGGCGTCCGCGAGGCCTACGCGCTGGCGGTATCCCTTGGAAAGGGTCTTGATCATTTTCCGCCGCACACTCTCAAGGCCGCAGGTGTCCACCACGTGGGAGACGCGGCGGCGGGCGTCGGAGTTCGAGAGTCCTTTGATGCGGGCGCGGAAGGACAGGTATTCGCGGACGCGCATGTCATCATAGAGCGGGACGTTCTCCGGCATGTAGCCGATGCGTTTCCGTGCCTCGATGGACTGCCGGAAGATATCGAACCCGGCGACGGTGGCGGAGCCGGACGAGGGCGGCAGGTAGCCGGTGAGCATCCGCAGGGTGGTGGTCTTGCCCGCGCCATTCGGCCCGAGGAAACCAATGATCTCCCCCTTCGCTACAGAAAAGGAGACATCGCGGACGGCCAGATGGCGTCCGTAGCGTTTGGAGAGGTTGTTGACTTCGATCATCTTTGCCGTGGCGGGGGGATAATTTCAGGCGGCGAAGGTTGACGCAAGCCCTCTCGCCCTTTAACAAACTCCCCGCGCGTTGCCGGAAAGGTCATTTTTGTCCCCTGTCCAAACAGCCGCATACACATGCATCACCATGAACTCTACGGTTTCGGCACGCCTCAATTCGGATCTATTAGAAGAAAAATACGCACAGTGGTGCGAGGATCCGCGCTCGGTGGAAGGCACATGGTCGGCTTTTTTCGAGGGCTTTGAACTGGGCGTTTCCCAGGCGAAAGCGAAAGGCGGACAAACTGCGGAAGCGGGCGCGGAGACTGTTCACGCCGCAGATCTCGAGTTTAACGGCAAGGTCGTCGGCCTGATTTACAACTACCGCACGCTCGGCCACACCCAAGCCCAGATCAATCCACTCGATGAGAATCCGGAGATCAACCCGCGCCTGAGCCTGAGCGAATACAACTTCACCGAAGCGGAGATGGAACGCGAGGCCTCGAACCCGTTTTTTCTACGCGGCGCGAAGATGAAGCTGCGCAACATGGTGGCGGCGCTCAAGGCGACCTACTCCGGCAAAATCGGCTTCGAGTTCATGCACATCCACAACACCACCGTGCGCCACTGGATGCGCGAGCGGATCGAGCAGCATGGCTCGCGAGGTGTGGAGAAAACCTTCGAGATGCAGGTGAAATCCCTGCGCTGGCTGCTGGAGGCGGAGTCGTTCGAGAATTTCCTAGCGAAAAAGTTCCTCGGCGAAAAGCGCTTCTCACTGGAAGGCGGCGAGGGTGCGATGGTTGTCCTCAACGCGCTTTTGGAAAGCTGCCCGAAGCAGGGCGTGCTGGAAATCGAGATGGGCATGGCTCACCGCGGTCGCCTCAATATCCTGGCAAATTTCGTCCGCAAATCCCTCACCACGCTACTTTACGAGTTCACGCCCGATTACGAGCCCGGCCTCGTCGCCGGCGATGGCGATGTAAAATACCACCTCGGCTACGAGAGTGTCCGCGAGTTCCCTGACGGAAATGTCCGCGTCAGCCTTGCGGCGAACCCCAGCCACCTTGAGGCCGTAAACCCGGTAGTCGAGGGCAAGGCCCGCGCCCGCCAGCGCGTGATCGGCGATGACGGCGTTGCCACCGACCGCAAGCGCGTGCTGCCCATCCTCATCCACGGCGACGCCGCCTTCGCGGGCCAAGGTTCCGTCGCGGAGGTGCTGAACCTTTCCCAACTCCCCGGCTACCGCACCGGCGGCACGATCCACCTCATCATCAACAACCAGATCGGCTTTACCACCATGCCCGCCGACGCCCGCTCCTCGGCCTATGCCACGGACGTCGCGAAAATGATCGAGGCACCCATCCTCCACGTCAACGGCGAGGATCCGATGGAGCTTTATTGGGCGGCGACTTTCGCGCTCGAGTTCCGCCAGAAATTCGGGCGCGACATCGTGATCGATATGTATTGCTACCGCCGCCAAGGCCACAACGAGGCGGATCAGGCGGCGTTCACCCAGCCGCTGGTATCTAAGCAGATCGCCGCGCGCGAAACCTTCGGCCAGGTTTACAAACGGTATCTCGTCACCGACGGAGTGCTTTCCCAAGCCGATGCCGACGCGCTCGAGCAGGCGATCTGGGATCGGCTTGAGGCAGGCCACAAGAAAATGATCGAGATGTCCGAAGCGGGTGACCGCACGGTATTTAGCGGCTCCACCGCCATCATCCAGCCGCCCTATTCCCACGCTCCGGTGCCGACCGGCATTTCCCGCGATATGCTCCAGAGCATCGGGAAAACCCTCACTTCCGTGCCGGACGGCTTCACCCTGAACCCCACGCTGGAGAAACGCTTCATCCCGCGCCGTGCCGAAGCCTTGGCAAGCGCCGGTCCCTTCGACTGGGCGTTCGCGGAATCCCTCGCTTTCGGCGCGCTGCTGCTGGAAGGCTCACCCGTCCGCCTTTCCGGCCAGGATTGCCGACGCGGCACTTTCTCCCAGCGCCACGCGGTGTTCTACGATTACGAAACCCGCGCCCGCCACATCCCGCTGCAGCACCTTTCCGGGCAGCAGGCGAAATTCTGCGTTTACAATTCACTGCTCTCGGAGTTCGCAGTGCTCGGTTTCGACTACGGCTACTCGCTGAGCTACCCGGAAATGCTGATCCTCTGGGAAGCGCAGTTCGGTGATTTCTCGAACGGTGCACAGGTCATCATCGACCAGTTCATTTCCTCGGCGGAATCGAAATGGCAGACGCCGTCCGATCTCGTGATGCTGCTGCCGCACGGCTACGAAGGCATGGGCCCCGAGCACTCCAGCGCGCGCCTCGAGCGCTTCCTCCAGCTCTGCGCGGAGGATAACCTGATCGTCGGAAATGTCTCCACACCCGCCCAATACTTCCACGCCCTGCGCCGCCAGAAACGCCGCGGTTTCCGCAAGCCGCTCATCCTGATGACCCCGAAAAGCCTGCTCGGCCGCCCGGAAGCGGTCTCCTCGGAGACCGATTTCCTCGAAGGCTCCTGCTTCCAGGAAGTCCTGCCGGATCCGATGGCGTTCGAGAACCCGGCGGATGTGAAACGCGTCGTCTTCTGCACCGGCAAGGTCTTCTATGACCTCGCCGCGCACCGCGCCGCCGCCGGCATCATAGACACTGCGATCATCCGCATCGAGCAGCTCTATCCTTTTCATGGGGAAATGGTCGCTGCTCTTTCCGCGCAATTCCCGCAGGTCACTCGCTTCGTCTGGTGCCAAGAGGAGCCGCGCAACATGGGCGCATGGTCCTACATCGAGCCGCGCATCGAGGAAGCCCTTGGCGCCCGCCCGCTCTACGCTGGCCGCAAGCCCGGCTCCAGCCCCGCCGCCGGCTCCAAGGCCATGCATTACCGAGAGCAAAAAGCCCTGCTCACCAAAGCTTTCGAAATCTGATTCCACAACAACTCTCCTCACATCATGGCCATCGACATTAAAGTGCCCGCCGCCGGCGAATCCATCACCTCCGCAAACATTGCGAAATGGTATAAAAGCAACGGCGACTCCGTTAAAAAAGGCGAGCCGCTCGTAAGCCTTGAGACCGACAAGGTTTCCAACGAACTCGAGGCCGAGGCCGACGGCATCCTCACCATCACCGTAGGTGAAGGCGAGGAAGTCTCCATCGGCACGGTAATCGGGAAACTCGAAGCCAGTGCTGGGCAACTCGCCGCAGCGCCCGCGATCGCCGCCCCTGCTCCAGCGGCTCCCGAAGCTCCCTCCGGCGAACCCGTCGAGATCAAAGTGCCCGCCGCCGGCGAATCCATCACCTCGGCGAACATCGCCGCCTGGCGCAAGAAGGATGGCGACCGCGTCGAGAAAGGCGAAATCCTCGTTTCCCTCGAAACCGATAAGGTCTCCAACGACCTCGAAGCCCCGGTTTCCGGCACTCTCGCCATTTTGGTTCCCGAAGGCGAGGAAGTAGCCATCGACAAGGTGATCGCGACAATCACCCCCGGCGCCACCGCAGCGCCCTCCGCCGCTCCGCAAGCCGCTGCACCCACTCCTGCTGTCCTCCCCTCCCCTGCACCGCGCCCCGTACCCGATCTCACTGTCGTTTCCGCCCCCGCGGCGCCGGAAAAACCCTCCGCGCCCGTCACCGAAGGCCGCACCACACGGAAAAAAATGTCGATGCTGCGCCGCAAGATCGCGACCCATCTCGTCAATGCCCAGCAGTCCGCCGCGATCCTAACCACCTTCAACGAGGTCGATATGACCGCCGTCATGGAGCTCCGGAAAAGCGTGCAGGAGGATTTCCTGAAAAAGCACGGCGTGAAGCTCGGCTTCATGTCCTTTTTCGTGAAAGCCGTCACCCAGGCGCTCAAAGACGTGCCATCCATCAACGGCCGCATCGATGGCACCGATATCATCGAGAACCACTTCTACGACATCGGCGTCGCCATCGGCACCGAAAAAGGCCTCATCGTCCCCGTGCTCCGCGACTGCGACCAGAAATCCTTCGCCCGCATCGAGCAGGACATCCTCGACTACGCCAAAAAAGGCAAGGAAGGCAAGATCGCCATCGAGGATCTGCAGGGCGGCGTGTTCACCATTTCCAATGGCGGCACCTACGGCTCGCTCCTCAGCACGCCCATCCTCAACCCGCCTCAAAGCGGCATCCTCGGCATGCACACCATCCAGCAGCGCCCCGTCGCCCTCAACGGCCAGGTCGTCATCCGCCCGATGATGTACCTCGCCCTCAGCTACGACCACCGCCTCGTCGATGGCAAAGAGGCCGTCACTTTCCTCATCCGCATCAAGGACGCGCTGGAAGCTCCGCACAGGTTGCTGCTGGAGCTTTGAAGAAACTTCCGGTTTGATTGCCAAGGATGAGCAGCATGAGGAAAATTCTTGCCTTCCGCCCTTTTCCCCGCTTCATTTCGCGCACCTAGGACGGGCAGGCGATGAACGCTGGCTCGATCCCTTACCAAAATGAGCGTAAAAGCAGAACAACAAGCCATCGACCTCGCGTCGTATAAAATCAACGAGAATGACACCGGCAGCGCCCCTTACCAAGTGGCATTGCTTACCAAGCAGATCCTAGATCTCACCGAGCACTTGCTGATCCACAAGAAGGATTTCTCTTCCCGCCGCGGACTCCTGAAAATGGTTTCCCAGCGCCGCAAGCTACTTGATTACATCAAGGGCAAGAGCGAGGAAAAATACCAGAAGCTCATCGGGGATCTCGGTCTCCGCCGCTAATAACCAACGATTTTCGCAAAAGCAGCCACGGGAGCCTCTCCCGTGGCTGTATCGCAAAAAGGGTGCGCGTTTTTTGACCGCCCCCTCGGGAAAGTCCCGGAAAAACTGATAGCCCGGATCGCACACGGCGGCCCGGCTTTGACGCAAGTAACAAGAAGAAAACAAAAAAGAATATGAACATCCAATCAGTCACGATTGATGTCGGAACGAATCCGATGACCATCGAAACCGGCAAACTTGCCAAACTTGCGGACGGTGCCGTTACCGTCCGTTGCGGGGAAACCATCATCCTCGTCACCGCCGTCTCCGCCACCAAGGTGAAATCAGGCCAGACCTGGTTCCCCCTTTCCGTAGAATACAAGGAGAAGGCCACCGCCGCCGGTGTCTTCCCCGGTGGCTACTTCAAGCGCGAAGGCCGCCCCACCGAAAAGGAAATCCTCACCTGCCGCATGACGGACCGCCCGCTGCGCCCGCTGTTTCCGAAAGGCTACCTCTATGAAACGCAGATCGTCGCCATCCTGCTCAGCGCAGACGGCATCAACGATTCCGACATCCTCTCGATGAACGGCGCTTCCGCCGCCCTCGCAGTTTCCGACATCCCCTTCGCCGGCCCGATCGGCGCAGTGCGCGTCGGCCGCGTCGATGGCGAATTCGTCATCAACCCGACCCACGAAGAGCGTGAGGAAAGCGACCTCGACCTCATCTACGTCGGCAACAAGACCGACGTCATCATGATCGAAGGCCAGGCCGACGAGCTTCCCGAAGAGGAATTCATCAAGGCCCTCCACTTCGCCCAAGCCGCCGTCCTCAAAATCGTAGAAGCCCAGGAGGAACTCGTTGCCAAGTGCGGCAAGACCAAGCGCGAGTATGAACTCACGCTCGCTAAGGAGCACCTCCTTGAGATCGCCTACGAAATCGCCGGCGACCGCATCGAAGCCGCCATCTACGCGCCCTCGAAAACCGAGCGCTCCAAGAAAGTCGGTGCCCTCCGCGATGAGGTCGAAAAAGCGATCAAGGAGCGCGCTCCCGAGGCCAACGATTTCGACGTCGAGCAAGCCTTCGAATACCTCCAGAAAAAGGCGTTCCGCATCTCCATCATGGAAAAAGGTGTCCGCGCGGACGGCCGTTCCATCGGCGATCTCCGCCCGCTCTACGGCGAAGTCGGCACCCTGCCGCGCGTCCACGGCTCCGCCATTTTCGCCCGCGGCGAAACACAGGCGCTCGCCATCACCACCCTCGCACCGGCTGACGAAAAACAACATTTCGACAACTACGCGGGCGGCGAGGACGAGAAGCGTTTCATCCTCCATTACAACTTCCCTCCGTTCTCCGTCGGTGAGTGCGGACGCATGGGCGGCATCAACCGCCGCGAGATCGGCCACGGCTCCCTCGCCGAGCGGTCGATCGAGCCGGTGATCCCCGAGGAATCGGTGTTCCCCTACGCGATCCGCGTGTCCTCCGAGGTCATGGAGTCGAACGGCTCCACCTCGATGGCTTCGGTTTGCGCCGGCACCATGGCTCTTCTCGATGCCGGTGTCCCGCTGATCCGCCCTGTCGGCGGCATCTCCGTCGGCCTGGTCACAGAAAACAACGAAGATGGCTCTCTGAAATCCCACAAGATGCTGCTCGACATCATCGGCTCCGAGGATTTCTACGGCGACATGGACTTCAAGCTCTGCGGCACCAGCGAAGGTGTCACCGGCTACCAGCTCGACCTCAAGCTCGCCGGCCTGCCGCTAGCGATGCTTGAGGAGGCGATCCACATCGCCAAAGCCGGCCGCACCAAGATCATTGATAAAATGATCGAGTGCATCGCCGAGCCGAAAGAACTCAGCCCGCACGCGCCGCGCATCGTTTCCGTCAAAATCCCCGCGGATCGTATCGGCGAGCTCATCGGGCCAGGCGGCAAGAACATCAAGGCCATCCAGGCCGAGTCCGGTGCCGAGATCAACATCGAGGACGACGGCACCGTCCACATCTACGCCTCCAAACAAGCCGGTCTCGACCGCGCGAAGGAGATGATCGACCGCATGTTCCAGGAAATCGAAGTCGGCAAGACCTACACGGGCCGTGTCGTTTCCATCACTCAGTTCGGCGCGTTCATGGAAGTGCTGCCCGGCAAGGACGGACTCGTCCACGTCTCCGAGCTAGCCGAAGGCCGCATCGAGAAAGTGGAAGACGTCGTCAAGAAAGGCGACCTCCTCACCGCGAAATGCCTCGGAGTCGATGAGAAAGGCCGCGTGAAAATGTCACGCCGCGCCTGGCTCCGCGACCAGAAGGCCGCCGAGGCGGAAGCCAACGGCGCCGTCGAGGAAGTGACCACGCCGCTCGTCTGACAAACCGGCGGAACTTAACCGCCCTGACAAACCATCCAACAGCCGGTGTCCGCAAGAGCATCGGCTGTTCGCGTTTCCCCCAAGGACGTCCAGCTAGGGAAAAGATTGAAGTCTTGAACACCGGAGGTGTGTCCAGATCTAAGCCCCGTATGCAGCGCAGCGGAATGCGGGTTACTGTGGTCGTTGGAGAAATGCGGCGAGCGGTAAAGTCCGCTCCTCACGCGCATCGACGACAAGTCCTCCGTAGCTCGCAGAGCGAAGGGGGAAGCCGGAAACCTACCATGCCCTTGGCGGGCTGCGACGGGAGAGGATTGTGTGGCGGAGTCTCTCCCTTGCCCGTAAATGCACGCGCGATATGTCCGGGGGTTCCCGTTTCACTCCACCCCCAGCCACTCTCGGGTCGTCCCTGCCGGGGCCGTGTTGCCTCATAAATTGAGCACACCGAAAGATTCCTGAACAAGTGGGCGCGGTGCCTCATAATTAGGAACCGCCGGAGACCTGCAAATCAAGATAGGCTAAAAAGCTAGATCACTTGAAGGCTCACTGCGTTTCAGGAAGGGGAAGAGGGAAACCTCCGCCGGCAGGGGCGGGCGGGGCGTCCTTGATCTCGACCAGTTCGAGTTCGAAAATCAGCGCACTGTTGGGCGCGATCTGGGCGCTGCGGCGCTCCTCACCGTATGCCAGTTTGCTGGGTATGAAGAGCTTCCATTTCGCACCGACGGGCATCAAGCCGAGCGCCTCCTTGAACCCATCAACTACAGCAAGAGTCATGGCGACCGGAGTCCCTTGCGGTGAGGCATCAAATTCGGTGCCGTCGATCAGGCTGCCCTTGTAGTTCACCATGAACTGCTTCTCGGGTTCGCCTTCCTTCGGCGCCACATACTTGGATTCGCCGCCCTTCGCGAGCACTTCGTATTGCAGTCCACTCTCAAGTGTTTTCACGCCTTCACGCTTGGCGTTTTCATCGAGGAATTTATTTCCCGCTTCGAGGTTCATCGCTGCGGCGGCCTTCTCACGCTGCTGCAGGATGTCGCCGAAAGCGGTCATAGCAGCCTGGAGACGCGCTTCCTCAAGCTCCGGCTTATCACCTTTGACGGCAGCTTGGAAACCTTTGATGAATGTCTCCATCTCCAGATCATCGAGCTTCACCCCAAAGCGACCGAACTCTTGGCCGAAACTACCACCCGTGCGATATCCGAGTGCATAAGAAGCGTCCTTTCTGGTTTCCGCCGGGTTCACTGGCGCTGCGACAATCGGCGCGGGTGCCGCCTCTG
Source organism: Prosthecobacter debontii (assembly GCA_945869855.1). GTDB lineage: Bacteria > Verrucomicrobiota > Verrucomicrobiia > Verrucomicrobiales > Akkermansiaceae > Luteolibacter. Next base: position 6,059 of record CAMBQC010000047.1, on the reverse strand, counting down.
GAGCAGGTGCAGTCTCTTTGGGCGCGTCCTGTGCGGTTGCAAATCCCGTCGAGGCAAGCGCAGTGAGGATTATTCGCGCGGTGTTGTGATACAAAGTGTTTCTCATAATTTGGTGTTGTATGTTCGCGCATCTTAGGAGCGACCTACCAGTGTGTCCAGAACGGCTTTCCAACATTTTCCCCATATTTCAACGATCTCCGGCGGGGCATGCCCCCTCATCTTTTCACTAAAAAAAGCCACACTGAAAAAAGAGCATTATTAAAAAGCCAGACTTTTTGATAGTTTGATACAGCCCAGAGCGGGATCATGACTCCCACCTTCCCTGTCTCCGCCATGGCTTGGCCGCTGCGTGGATTTGCTCCACCGCCAGACCTGCCAACCAACCTTTCGGTTACCTTGACATTTCGGCCTACTCGGGTTTTATATCCAACAGCGAATGGCCAAGAAGCGGATCACAGCAAAAAAACTCGAGCGTGTCGAGTTCACCACGCGATGTTTCCAATGGGTGAATCGGGGGCTCTATCTGTGCGTGGCGGTAGCATTCGGCCTACTGATTGCGGCGACGGCGGCTCCGCAAAAAAAGGAATATGAGAGGCTTCAGGCGCAACTTCACAGCGCCCAAGAACGAGAACGCGAAACACTCGCCCGCAAGAACCACCAGCGCATCGAGCTTCAAGCGCTGCGCGAGGACACTGCCTACCTTGAAATACAGGCGCGCGACCGGCTCAATTTTTACCGCGAGGGCGAACGGGTGCTGCGCTTCGAAATTGACCGCTAGCATGCGTGGCGCGTAGCTCTTCGGGGTTGACCCCCTTCCCACAGGACTTCTAAGTTTCGCCATGCCACGCCTGATTAAATCGCTTTTCGCTTGTCTCCTTCTACTCACGCAGGTGGGGCAAGCCGAACATGTGATCGTCTGCGGCGGCCCGGCCTTGCGTAAATGGGAGGACTACCGCATTCAAGATGACCAGCATGACCGCTGGTGGGGAAATTTCGTGCGGGCATCGACCCTGCGCATGGCAGAGATCCGCCTCGCCTACGGGAAGGAAGCCCCTTTGGTTTGGCTGGTTTATCGTCCGGGATTCGAGGCACGCGGCCGTGAAGACGGAAAGCCCTACACCAAATGGATCGCCGAACAGGCAGCCAAGCGCAAAGCTACCCTGATCTGGTTCAACTCCGGCGGCGACTACATCAACACGATCAATTCGCGCCCGCGCGGCTCCGTGCAAACTTTCGATTATTTCGGCCACTCCAACAAATACACTTTCATGTTTGATTACGGCTCTGAAATCATGGCTGTCTCCAACGCTTGGCTCCACGAGCGCGACATCCCGCGCCTCAAATCCTCCATTTTCGCCCGCAACGCCCACTGCAAATCCTGGGGCTGCCACACCGGACAATCGATGTCCAAGGCATGGAAAAATCACTTGGGGATATCCCTCGAAGGAGCCAAAGGAAAAACCGTTTACACCTTAGTCGGCCAAGGCACTATGCCCATCGGCTACGGCGGATGGGTGCGGTAGGTAACCGCTGAAATCCTGAAAGCTGAAATCCTGAAATGGATTTCAACACTATCCCTCAATCATTATTTCAGCTTTTCAGCATTTCAGTTTCAAGCATTTACCCCATGACCCTCACCGAACTCCAAAACCTGCATTCCCTCCCGTTTTTCGAACTCATCCAGAAGTCCCGCGCGGTGCATGAGGAAAACTGGGCCGATCCGGAAATCCAGCTCTGCACCCTGCTCTCGATCAAGACCGGCGGCTGCTCCGAGGATTGCTCGTATTGCGCCCAATCCGCCCGCTACAAATCCGGCGTGGAATCCGAGCGCCTGATGGCAAAATGCGATATCATGGAGCGCGCCAAGGTCGCCGCGGAAACCGGTTCCACCCGCTTCTGCATGGGCGCGGCATGGCGCGGCGTGCGCGGCGGCACACAGCGTTTTGAGCAAGTCATCGACATCATCCAGGACGTTTCCAAGCTCGGCATGGAGGTATGCGTCACCCTCGGAGAACTTGGCCCCGAGGAGGCGAAACGCCTCAAGGAAGCGGGCGTCACCGCCTACAACCACAACCTCGACACCTCCCCCGAGCACTACCCCAACATCGTCACCACCCACACCTACGAGGATCGCCTGCGTACCATCCAGAACGTTCAGGACGCGGGCATGTCCGTATGCTGCGGCGGCATCCTAGGCCTCGGGGAAACGATCACCGACCGCCTCCGCATGTTGGAGGTCATCTCGAATTTCGATCCCCAGCCGGAGTCCGTGCCGATCAACTCCCTCATGCCCATGCCCGGCACTCCGCTGGCGGAAAATCCGCAGATCGATACCTTCGACATCGTCCGTATGATTGCGGTCACCCGCCTCGCGATCCCGAAAGCGAAAGTCCGCCTCTCCGCCGGCCGCACCCGCCTTTCCGACGAAGCGCAGGCGCTCTGCTTCTTCGCCGGCGCGAACTCGATCTTCTACGGCGACAAGCTCCTCACCGCCAAAAACCCCTCCGTGGAAAAGGATCAGGTCTTGCTCGCCAAGCTCGGCCTCTCCCCGCTTGCCCCCGTCCTGCCTGACCGCGAAGCGGCGATGGCGTGAGCGTCAAGACGCAATACGGAGAGACACAAGAGAAGAGATTGATTCAGGATCGACGAAGTTAATCTCCGGTTGCCGCCCGCCGATTTCCGTTCCATCCCGGTGCCGCTTCCATCTACTCTGCGCGCGTGGCGGCACCCCACCAACCTTGCCTAGAAGCCGACGGAAAATTTTTCCGACGGCACGGCAAACGGCATTGGATGAAAGCCGTTACCTACGGCCCGTTTCCACCGGAGAAGGCGTTTCCTCTTTCCGATGATTTTGCGAAAATTCGCGCTGCCGGCTTCGATACGGTGCGCCTGTTCGAACTACCCGATTCCACCCTTCTCGATGAAGCACAGCGCGCAGGCCTGATGGTATTCGCGGGGCTGCGTTGGAACCATTACGAGGATTTCCTCTCCAAGCCCGCGATCCTATCCTCTGCACGAATCCATCTCGCAGAATGGTTGGAAAATCACGCCGCGCACCCCGCCCTCGCCGGGGTCTATGTCGGTAATGAAATTCCAGCCGATCTGGTCCGATGGATGGGGCCCGCCGCCGTGCGCGAGGCGGTCGAGGGTCTCATCGATCTCGGCAAGAGAATCGCGCCCCATCTCCTTTTCGCCTACGCGAACTACCCGTCCACCGAATACCTAGAACCCGGCAACGCCGATTTCTCCGCCTTCAACATCTACCTGGAAGAAAAGGAAAACTTCGCCGCTTATCTGCGCCGCCTGCATAACATCGCCGGAGACCGCCCGCTCGTGGTATCCGAGTTCGGCATGGACTCCGCCCGTAACTCTCCGGAAAAGCAGGCGGAGACGCTTGGCTGGGCTTTGGAAATTTCCCACCGCGAGGAAACGGCGGGCTTCACCGTCTATGCATGGTGCGACCTGTGGCTCAATAACGGAAGCGAGATTCTCGACTGGGACTTCGGCCTCACCACCCGCGACGGACGCGAAAAGCCCGCCTACTTGGTTTGTAGTAATTTCCACCCATCTCCCCCACCACAGCCCACCCACAGCTTTTCCGTGATCGTTTGCACCCGCAACGGCGGCAAGCGCATCGCCTCATGCCTCGCCGCCATCGCGAAAATGGACGGCAAGCCTTTCGAGACTATCGTTGTTGATGACGGCTCGACCGACGATACCGGCGCCTTGATCGCCGGAAAATTTCCCGACATCCGCCTCATTTCCATCCCGACATCCGGACTCAGTGCCGCGCGTAACATCGGCGCTGATGCGGCCATGGGAGAGATACTAGCGTTCACCGACGATGACTGCGAGCCCGATCACGAATGGGTCGTCCGCCTCGACCGCGCATTCCTCGATCCAGATATCTCCGCAGCCGGTGGCCCGAACCTTCCTCCGCCCGCCTGCAGCGAACGCGAAGCCGTGATCCGCGCCGCGCCGGGCGCTCCCAGCCATGTGCTTCTCGACGACACGCGCGCCGAGCACTTGCCGGGCTGCAACATCGCCGTCCGAAGCGCGGCCTTTGCGGCGGTCGGTGGGTTCGACCCCGCGTTCCGAACCGCAGGCGACGATGTGGATTTTTGCTGGCGGCTAAGCGATGCCGGCCATCGCCTCGGCTTCGTGCCTGGCGCGTTCGTCTGGCATTGGCGCAGGCCTTCCATCGTCACTTTCCTGAAACAGCAGCTTGGCTACGGAAAGGCGGAGAAGCTCCTCCTCGCCAAGCACCCGGAGTGTTTCGGGAAAAACGGCGAGGCACGCTGGCAAGGCTTCGTCTATGGCGGCGGCGCGGTGCGTGTCGGTGACGGCTCGGTGATCTACCATGGCGCGATGGGGCAAGCCGGATACCAGTCCATCATGAACCGCATGTTACCGCTTCGCCCGATCGATTCCGCTTTTCGCACGCCATGCTCGGAATTTCTGCTTCGCCTGCTCCACGTCCTCCAACCCGCCGCACGCCGCTGGGCTAGAAGTGGCGGGATATTGCCGCCGCTCCCGAAACCCGACTTCACGGAACCGAAGACGATCCACGAATTCGGCATCCCCGGCGATGAAATGAAGTTCCGCGACCATTACCTCCAGGCACTGATCACAATGGGCTGGCAGCCCTGCGGTGAGACCTCCGCATGGGATCTGGAGAAAGACGGCAGCCACATCCTCATCGCCACCGAACGCTGCGGCCCGAACCTCACCCGCACCCTATTCCGCGTCTCGGGTGAGCCCTCTGCCGCCCGATTCCTCGAACACAACTTGAAGATGAATGAACCGCAAATGGAAGCAGATGGACGTTAATGGAAAAGAACTTATGAGCATCCTTCTTCACTTAGATCTGCGTGTATCTGTGTCCATCTGCGGTTGATTTTTCTTCTTTCCGATGTCGCTATTCACCAAAGACTACGATTACCACCTCCCGCCCGAGCTGATCGCCTCGCGGCCGTTACCCGACCGTGCCGCCTCCCGGATGCTGGTGATCGACCGCAAGGATGGCAACATCACGCACGGCCGCTTCGCGGATTTCGCGGATCACCTCAAACCCCGCGACCTGCTCGTCCTCAACAACACCCGCGTGATCCCCGCCCGCCTTTTTTCCGACGACGGGCGCACCGAACTCCTCTGCCTCGACCGCCCCTCCCCCGTCCTCTGGCGCTGCCTCGTCAAGCCCGGCAAGCGGATGAAGGTGGGGCGCAGCGTCGCCGTCGGCGGAATTACGGGAATCGTAGTGGAAGTGCTGGAAAACGGCGACCGCATGATCCTCTGGGAATCCGCGCCCGATCTCGACAAGCTCGGCCACCTCGCGCTGCCGCATTACATGGGGCGCGACGACGAGGAATCCGACAAGGAACGCTACCAGACGGTTTACGCGAAAGAGGAGGGAGCCATCGCCGCGCCGACCGCCGGCCTGCATTTCACGCCGGAAATCCTATCCCGCATCGACCACGATTTCATCACCCTGCATGTGGGAGTCGGCACCTTCCGGCCGGTCTCCGTGGATCACATCGGCGAGCACGTGATGCACTCGGAGAAATATTCCGTCACTCCGGAGGCGGCGTCTCGCATCAATACCGCTGGGCGCGCCTTCGCCGTCGGCACGACCGTGACGCGCGTGCTGGAGTCGCTGGCGGGGGCCGGGCAACGCATTGCCCCGGACGCCGCGCTCTCCGGCTCGACCGATATCTTCCTCCACCCACCCTACCACTTCCAGGCGGTGGACGCCCTTCTGACCAACTTCCACCTCCCCCAATCCACCCTTATCATGCTCGTCTCCGCTTTCGCCGGACGCGAGCTAGTCCTCGAAGCCTACCGCCAAGCCGTCGCGGAAAGATACCGCTTCTATTCCTATGGCGATTGCATGCTGATCGTTTAAAATTCAAATCACAGTCATCCCATAGCCGCCTGAATGGCGGGTTGTGATGCCTGTAGTATGGGGGATTGAGGGCTTGTTTGGCGATTGTGTTTTTTGACTCTGTTTATTGTGGGGCTGGTTTCGCGGGGATCTTTGCCATGTGCTGTCCCATGGCTTT
>CAMBQC010000046.1 GCA_945869855.1 Prosthecobacter debontii | reverse complement strand
TGTCTGCGAGAGGGAGAGCATGGCATCCGTATCGATCGGAAGCTTGTCCCTGCGGAAAGGCGGCATCACATCGGCCGGCGGGACAAACGGGGGCGCGGCGCCGGATGTCACCGCAGGAAGGGTGAAAATTGCGGCGGCGAAAAATGATCGGATGGCATTTGTCATGGCTTCAGCGGTGGATACTCGCATTTTTACGCTCGCGGACAAGAGAACATTGCGGCCCGGCATGCCTTTCTGCGAGGTTATCCGCATGGAGGAGGTGACCAACGAGATGGCGACGCGCGAGGAAGTGATGTTTTTCGATACGGATTGCGGCGGCGTGGTGCACAACCTCGCCTATTTGCGGATGATCGAAACTTGCCGGACGAGGCTCGCGGCGTCGCTGGGCATGGATCTGCGCGGGATGTCGGAAACGGGAATTTACCCGGTGCTGACGCGGACTGAGGTGGATTACAAAAAGCCTGCGAAGCTCGGGGATTGGATCGAGATCCGGGGCAAGCTCGGGGAGGTGGGCGCGGCGAGATTTTGGTGCGAGTTCGAGATGCGCCGCGAGGAGGACGGGGCGCTGCTGGTCACGGCGCGGCAGGCGCTGGCGCTGGTGAAAATGCCGGAAGGCAAGCCGCTGCGCCTGCCCCGCGGCTTCGGCAAGCGCGGTGTGCCGGGTTAATCGATTATCGCCTCGCGGAATCGCTTCACATTTCCCTCCACGGAACGGACTTCCTCTTCCAAGACATTGATCGCCTCGGCATTTCCGTCCTTCGCGATTTGCTCGAGCTGGTTCTGCAATTCCAGCACGTAAACGCTGGCGAGGGATGCGATCTCGCCCTCAAGCCCGCTTTGGAGCGCCGCCTGTTTTTCCACATGACTGGCGTGGACATCCTCCGCTCCGTCAACAGCCCGGAAGCCGGCGGGAAGCGTTTCCGGGAGCTTGTCACCGTTGTCCTCCCAGATCCGCAGGTTTTCGGAAAGTATTTCGCTGATGCGCTCGCGATCCCCCAGGGCAAGCCCTTCGGCGGCGGATTCCATCGCCTTCCTGTAATCGCTTAGGTTGGCCTTCATGTCGCGGCGATGGCTTTCCAGAGCTGGTCCTACTCGCTGGCGTATCGATGAGCGGGCGCGACGCAGGAGATCGGCGGGATCCGGCTCGGACTCTTCCTTGGCGGTAGGCGCCGGGCTTGGGTGGGGTGGCGTTTGTTCGGTTGCCGCCGGCACCTGCGGCAGGGAGAGAGGCGCGGCGGATTTTCCTTTCATCACGAAATAGGTGACGGCCGCGACGATCAGCGCGATGAGCAGGAATATGACCAAGCCGGAACCCGAGGGCCCCTTGGCAAGGGGCTTCGGGGTTCCGTAGGGGCTCTGGGGCCTCAGCGCAGTGGCCGGGGAAGGGTTTGGCGGCGCGGCGCTTCGCCGGGAGAGCGCAGAATGGACGGGCCTGGACAGGGCGCTGTGGGCGGGTGCGGCGGCCGCTCGATGGACGGGCCTTGAAATCGCGGGCACTCCCGCGTTCGGCGTGGCCTTCGTGGCAGGCGTGCCTGTCCGCAGGGTGCGGTTCGGCATCACCGCGATGTTGCCAAGTTCCCGTGCGAGTTCGGCAGCGGAGGCGAATCGCCGGTTCGGATTCGGATGCGTGGCGCGCTGGATCACTGCATCGAGACGATGGTTGCAACCGCATATCTGCGAGGCCGGACGAGGGTCTGCGTTGGGCAGGTGACCTGTCAGGAGCTCATGGAGCATCACGCCTACGGAAAAGATGTCGGTGCGCTGGTCGATCGTGAACGGTGGACGCAGAACTTCCGGCGCGGTGTAGCCCGGCGTGCCGAAGATCTGCTCACCATCTTCGATCTGGCGCTCCAGCGTCCGCGCCAAGCCGAAATCCCCGATTTTAGGGTTCATCTGGCCATCGAGCAGGATATTGGAAGGTTTGATGTCCCGGTGCAGGATCCCGTAATCATGGGCGTGCGCGAGGCCGTGGCATACCTTGATGACCAGATTGATCGCGTCAGTATGTTCGATAGAAAAGCCATATGCCGCGTGGTGAAGGGATTGCCCCTCCACGAACTCCATCACGATGAAAAGCAGCCCCTCCACCTCGCCGTAATCATACACGCCGATCAGGTTCGGATGATTCAATTTCGCCATTGCCTTCGCCTCGGATTCAAAGCTGGAACGGAACTCGGCGTCCGCTGAGAACTCGCGTGGCAGGATCTTGATCGCCACAGGACGCTCCAGCGACGTCTGCACCGCGTGGTAAACCGCACCCATGCCACCGCAAGCGATAAGTCCTAGGATCTCGTAATTGGGGAAAAGCCTCGCAACCTCCTCCACCTCGGGAGCTACAAATAAGGCGCTATGTTTCGGCTCGCTCATCGGATCGGGTTTTCTTTCACTCCCCGCACGATGTTTAGTCAGGCTGTTAGGCTTGTGACAAGCCCGAGTAATTTCGTTTTCGAACAGCTTTTGCACAGGCAACGGCGGGTAATGTCCCTGCGGCCTTGTCAGCGATTGACAGGAAATATACGAAATTACCATGGAAGAGAAACTCATGCGGCGCGCGATCCATCTCGCGAGAAACGGCATGCGTGCCGGGGACGGCGGCCCCTTCGATACGGTCATCGTATGCGAGGGGGAAATCATCGGCGAAGGCTGGAACCATGTCCTCACCACCAACGATCCCACCGCCCACGGCGAGATCGTCGCCATCCACGAGACACAGCTCGCCCGCGAAGAGGCTCTCGCGCTGGCGGAGGAATACCTAGCGATGCCTGTAGAAAAATTTACTAACGGCACAGTCCCCCCCAACAGCTGGCTTGACGTTTCGCGAAGCAGGGTGGGATCATCCCGCGCATGGCATGGCGCATAGATGAAGCGGTGGAACACGGGTTGATCGACAACACCGTCGAGGGGCTTACCACGGGGAGGATCTGGCTTGCGGGGCGCGATGAGCCAATGATCCTTTCCCTCAACGGCGACTGCTGGCGGGATCTCGCGGGAACCGTGCTGGAGTTCGAAAATCCCAATCCCCGCGTCTGCCCCGAGGCCTCCGAACTCGATACCGAGCAAACCGGCATCATTGGCGATGTCACCGCCTCCCGGAAAGCACGTGTACCGGAAATTTCCGAAGAAGAAATGGACGAGTGCGAACGGCGCGGGCAGGAAATCCCTTTCCAATGGAGCAACGTCCTATACATCGAGTGGTTCAGCGAAATCAACGGGCGAGTGCTCATCGAGGCAGCCGATTATCACCTCAATGTCTCCGCCAGCGAATGGCAGATGGACGAGGATCAGGAGGAGGCGCAGAAACTCGCGAACCTCAGCGCGATGCGTGATTTCCTCGCCCAGGTGATACGCCGCGCCGAGCCAGAAGATCCCACGGAAAGCGCGCCGGACACGGCCAAAGGCGAGCTCGACGAGTTCGAGTGGGAAGAGCGCCTCAAGGAATCAGACCGCCTCAGTGACGCCTATCAGGAAGTGCTGGAAAAATACATCGACGACCACGACAGCGAGCGGAAAGAGGCTTTTGTGATGGGCTGGGACGGTCTTCTCGGAGCCATGGCACAACGCGAGGAAAGCGGCGAGGACCAAGACTTCGATGATGAAGAGGATTTCCGCGATGAATGGCGCGACTCAGACGATAACGACGAAGATGATGAGGATGTTGAGGATTGGCTCGCCGAAAGCCATCCATTGCAAACCAGAGCACGCGAGGTAGCGATGCGCTGCTTCGATCTACTGAGCCGAAGTGATGATAAAGACAGCCCGGCGCAGCGGCTCGTATCCGATCTGATGCAGGTCAGCGCCAAGCTCGCGGGCGTGCTCCACGGGTATGACGACGCTTACAGACCGGAGTCTGGGTTCGTCCTTGCGGTCCTAAAACGCTGCCTGAATTGGATCAACGATGCCGTTGGCGCTTGCGGCGAACTGATTGCCACTGCCGATGATCCAGATGCTTACGCATCCCTCGAAAACCTTCGCGACGAAATTTTTGCCATCCGCGACGGCATCATCGAACTTCGCCGCGAACTCAAGAAAAGTTGACAAATACAAACTCGGGCATACTCATATTTTTTAACATGAAAAACATACTAAAAGCGGTACTCCTAAGCGTAACTGCCCTCGCGGCTCTATCATCCTGTAACACCACCGTCGGGCTAGGGCGAGACATGCGTGTCCTCGGAACCGAGATGGAAAAAAAAGCGGAGCAGCACACAGACGGTTCTGACACGGGATACCAGTCCGGCGGCGCACCCGTCTACTAGTTTCCTAGTAATCCCGCCAGAAAGCGAAAGCGCAAACCAGCGTGGCCGCGCCATAGGCCAGCCCACAGAGGCAGGCGGAGCGCCAGCGTCCCGGAGTGGCGGTCACCCATGATACCGCGTCGCGGAAAAGGTAGGGCATGCCCACCCAGAAAAGCGCCGCCGTTAGCAGAGAGTAGGCGAAGATAGGGATTAACAGTTGGCTGGCCGGGTCTTTCAGGAAAGCGGCATCCAGCAGCGGTGCGGCCACCATCAACCCTAGCAGGCCTAGCGCACGCACCGCGAGGAAATCGCGCACGCTGATGGAAACCAGCACCAGCGAGGCCGGGACGAGCACGCGCAAGATAGGCTTGATATTGTTGAACTCACCGAGGTCCATGCGCAGCGCGCTCAGGTTGCCCATGCCTTCCGGCGCGACCAGCAGCCAGAACCACGCCAGGCCGATGCCCAGAATGATCTGCCCAGAGAGGTTATGGCGCGGAAACTTTTTGAGCCAACCCTGAACCAACGTGGGCTTTGCGAGCATCAACGCATGGGAGCCGACGAGCCAAGCGCCCAGCAGCAGCCCCGCCGTGAACAGCGGGATCATTTCATAAGGGTGGCGGGCATCCATGTGGCGAAGGGATTAGGCTGGGCACGCCAGACATTCAAGCGGGAAGTGCCGCAGCGTCCATGCACGGTGTGAATCTACCCGTATCCTGTAATGTCATTTTCCAGAAAAAACCGCATGGCGCGCGGTAGGGACAACACTACCCCACCGTGTGTCAACCCTTCGCTGTGTAGTCGAAGACGAGCGCTTTATCTAGAATGGGAATGAGGATTTCCTTGAACGCGACATGCGCCGGATGGGGGATGTAGGTTTCTAGTCCGGTCTTGTCCTTGAAGGTCACGAGAAAGCAATGCGTCAGGCCATCGTTCTTGCCCTCCACGCTCTCGCTTGTGCCCCATTCGTAACCGGTGATCGCATCGATCTTCGCGGGCAGCTCGCCGAAAGCCTTTTCCACGGCGGCAACCTGCGCGGGGGTGGCGCTGTCCTTGAACTTGAACATGACGACGTGGCGGAATTCGCCAGTGGCTTGGGAAATGACTTGGGTAAGCATGAGTGCGATGGGGATGAGAAGTTTCAACATGGGCGAAGCTTGTAGGGATTTTTCGTCGCGGACAATCACCACTTCTTGAAGTCGCCCTTGAAATCCGGATTTTTGTGGGGCTGGAGGGCTTTGGTTTGCGTGAGATAGTAGTTGATGTGGGCGAAAAGATCACCGGCGATTTTCGGCTGCTCCTTGGAAAGGTCGTTTTTCTCGCCGGGATCGGCCTCGAGGTCGAAGAGTTCCACGCGTTCGTGCCATTGCCAGCGGATGAGTTTCCATTTCCCCATGCGGACCGCGGTGCCGGGGGAGCCGCCCTGGTTGCCCCAATGCGGGTAGTGCCAAAACATCATGCGACCGCTCGGAGCGGTGTCCGGTTTCTCCAGGTAGCGGAGGAAGGAGATACCGTCCTTGTGCTGATCGGGTAGCGCATCATGGCCGGTGGCGGCGAGGAGGGTGGGGTAGAAATCGGTGGAGTAGACGGGCTCGGCGGTGGTGGAGCCGCCGTTTCCGGTGGCGGGGTTCCGCACGAGGAGGGGGACGCGAATGCCGCCCTCGTAGAGCCAGCCTTTGCCGGCGCGGTAGGGGAGGTTGGTGGTGGGGGAGCCTTCGGAGGTGGATAGGCCGCCGTTGTCGGAGGTGAAGACGACAAGGGTGCTTTCCGCGAGGCGGCTTTCCTCCAGCGCATCGAAGACCTGGCCGCAGGCGGCGTCCATCGACTCGATCATCGCGGCATAGACGGCGTGGGAGTGGACGGTGCGGTTTTCGCGGGGAGGTTCCGGCGCATACTCGTCCTTCAGCCCGAGGCGCTTGCGCTTCGCCTCATACTTTTTCACCAGATCCCCGGGTGCCATGAGCGGGGTGTGGACGGCGTAGAAGGAGAGGTAGGCGAGGAAGGGCTTGTCCTTGTTCGCCTTGATGAAATCCGCCGTTTCGCGGCCGAGCCTTTCGTCGAGGTGCTCGCCGGGCGAGCCGTCCTTGATCTTGGGGTTGCCGTAGGGGGAGAAATATTTTTTCCCGCCGTAAGGGCCGCCGCCCCTGCCGCCGCCGATGTTGATATCGAAACCATGGTCTTCCGGGAAATGCCCTTCCGGCCCGAGGTGCCATTTCCCGGCGAAGAAGGTGGCGTAGCCGTGTTTCCTGAAGGCTTGCGCGAGCGTGGTGGTGCCATCCGGCAAGCGTCCCAGGTAGGGCGCGGGCCATAGGGGGCGGTTTGATTTGGGGCCGGGTTTCCCGAAAATTTTCAGGGGATCGTAGTCCGCCGGGATCGGGTCGAGGAATTCGTTGGGCCCGCCGAAGTAGTCGGTGTTCCGCGTCCGGGCGGGGTTTTGGCCGGTCATGATCGCGGAGCGGGTGGGCGAGCAGACGGGGCAGCTTGAGTAGCCGTTGGTGAAGTTCACCGCCGTTTTCGCAAACTTGGCGAGGTTCGGGGTTTCGTAGAACGGGTCGGAGCCGTCGAGGTTCACGTCGGTCACGCCGAGGTCGTCCACGAGGATGAAGACGATGTTTCGCGGCTTTTCGGCGGCGTGAAGGAGCGGGATGAGCAGGAGCGAGAGGGCGAGGGTTTTCATTTCCGCGACTCTGCCGGAAACCGGGAGCCTGTCAAAGCCTCAAGGGGAGGCGTATTTCCGCATTGAAACGGTGATTCATGACGCCTACCTTCTATCCATGTTGAATCTCGATAGGATTACAATCCACGCCGACAGGATGAATGGTCAACCGTGTCTGCGTGACCTGAGGCTGACCGTGAGGCGCGTGGTTGAAATCGCCGCCCTGTATCCTGACCGGGCGGAGCGGGAGGCGGAGTTCCCGGAGATCGAGGACGAAGACGTCCGCCAAGCCCTGCGCTATGCCGCGCTGCAACTTCCCGATGGCATTTCCACCCTGAATCCCGAAGCGCTGGTTGCTTGACCAAGGGTTGCCCCGCAGCGCCGCGAAGCAACTGAATGACTCCGGGCATGACGCGATACATGCCGGTGACATTGGAATGGCGTCGGCAAGCGACCCTTCCCTTCTGAAGCTCGCGGCGGAAGAGAGTCGGATCATTGTCACACTGGATTCGGATTTCCATGCCCTGCTTGCGGTTTCCGGGGCCTTACACCCTTCCGTGATCCGTATCCGTGAGGAGGGCTTGAAGGGCGAGACACTTGCAAGGATCATTGCCGCAATCGCCCTCCAACATGAGAACGCGCTGCTGTCCGGATGCGTCATGAGCTATCAGGATGGGAAAGTCCGTCATCGCTCTCTCCCGCTCTGAATTCTCCATGGGTTTCCGGAAAGCCAGCGCACACCTCCCCGAGGCTGGACAAACCGCAATCCCTCCCCGAACATCTGCGCTCGATGTCCGAGTTAGCGAAAGCCTACGAGCCGCAGGCCGTGGAGGAAAAATGGTATGCCGCATGGCTGGAGGCGGGGTGTTTTCGCGCCGATGAGAATTCCGAAAAGGAGCCCTACTCCATTGTCATCCCGCCGCCCAACGTCACCGGCATCCTGCACCTCGGACACGTACTCAACAACGCGATCCAGGATATCCTCGCCCGCCGCGCGCGGCAGGAGGGGAAAGAAGTTCTCTGGCTCCCCGGCACCGACCACGCGGGCATTGCCACGCAGGCGAAGGTCGAGCGCGAGCTGCGCGAAAAGGAAGGCAAGACCCGCCGTGACCTCGGCCGCGATGAGTTCCTCAAGCGTGTCTGGGATTTCAAGGACAAGCACGGCGACATTATCATCAAGCAGCTCAAGCGCCTTGGCTGTTCCTGCGACTGGTCGCGCGAGCGTTTCACGATGGACGCGGAATACACGCGCTGGGTAAGCCAGGTGTTCGTGGATCTTTTCAACGAAGGCCTGATCTACCGCGGCAAGCGGATGGTGAACTGGTGCCCCGTTTCCCTCACCGCCCTCTCCAACGAGGAGGTGATCATGAAGGCCTCCCGCTCGAAGCTTTTCACGATGAAATACGAGCTCGCCGACAGCCCCGGCGAGTTCATCCACATCTCCACCACCCGCCCGGAAACGCTGATGGGAGACGTCGCCATCGCGGTGCATCCGAAGCATCCGAAATACGCGCAGTGGATCGGAAAAATGGTCAAGCGCCCCTTCCCCGCGGCGGAGATCCCGATCATCGGCGACGAAATGGTCGATCTGGAATTTGGCACCGGCGCGCTGAAAATCACCCCCGCTCACGACAAGGTCGATTTCGAAATCGGCATGAAGCACGGCCTGGAAATCATCGACGTGCTGCATCCCGACGGCACGATCAACTGCCCCGAGCTCCCCGAGCTTCATGGCCTCGACCGCTTCGTAGCCCGCCGCGCCGCCGCCGCGAAGCTGGAGGAAATGGGATTGCTCATCGGCATCGAGGAATACGAGAACAACGTCGGCTACTCCGAGCGCGCCGACGTGCCGATCGAGCCGCGCATTTCCATGCAGTGGTTCCTGCGCTATCCGGAAATCGCGAAATCCACCGAGGCCGTAGCCTCCGGAGAAATCCAGTTCCGCCCCGAGCGCTGGGCGAAAACCTACGCCCATTGGATGGAAAACCTCCAGGACTGGTGCATCAGCCGCCAGCTCTGGTGGGGGCATCAGATCCCGGTTTGGTATCGGAAGGACAAGCTCGACGTCCTCAAGAACGCCGAATCGCTTGAAACCAAGGACGCCGCCGCAGGGGACATCTACGTCGGCGTCGAGCCGCCCGCCGATGGCGATTGGGTGCGCGACGAGGACGTCATGGATACCTGGTTTTCCTCATGGCTCTGGCCCTTTGCTACTATGTCTGACGTAGGTGAAAACTCGCAGACCTTGAGAAAGTTTTATCCTACCACTGATCTAGTAACCGGCCCCGACATCATCTTCTTTTGGGTAGCACGCATGATCATGGCGGGCTACCGCTTCTCCGATGGGCTGCCCTTTAAGAATGTCTATTTCACGTCCATCATCCGCGATCTCAAAGGCCGCAAGATGAGCAAATCCCTCGGCAACTCGCCCGATCCCATCGACCTGATGGACAAGTTCGGAGCCGACGGCCTGCGCTTCGGTTTAATGCGCATCGCGCCGGTGGGGGCGGATGTGCGTTTCGACGAATCGTCGGTCGAGGAAGGCCGCAACTTCGCCAACAAGCTCTACAACGCCTGCCGTTTCCGCCAGATGGACGGCAATGATTTCGTAGCGCTGCCGGAACTGAAAAGCCTGCCGGTTTATCACATCCTGGTGATGTCGAAGCTCGACCAGCTCGCCGAAGACTTGAAGGGAATCTATGGCGAATACCGATTCGGCGAGATCGCTCAGCGCCTCTACGAATTCCTGTGGAATGATTTCTGCGATAAGTGGCTGGAAGCCGTGAAAGCCGACCTCCGCAAATCCGCTGCCGCCGAAGGCCGCGCCGCCGCACTCGGCACCTTTGATGCGGTGATGAGCCGTTACCTCCAACTCCTTCATCCCTACATGCCGCACGTCACCGAGGAGCTTTCCGAGCGGATGAACTACGTCGCCGTCGGCGAGTTTGTGATGAGGAAAACGCTGCCAAAGAAAGCGCTGCTCGCGGAACTTTCCGCTGGTGAAATCGCCACCGCCGAAAAGCAAGCCGCCGCGATCTACGAGGCCGCCGGCCGTCTCCGCAACCTCAAAGCGGAATATAACCTCGGCTCGCGCAAGGATGTGCGCTTCGTCATGAAAGGCGTAGTGGGTTGGCTTTCGAATGAGCTCAACGTCCTCGCCCTGCTCGCCGGATCTACGGAGATCTTAGTAGATGAAACCTACGAAGCCCCGAAAGGCACCCCCGCCGCCGTCACCTCGGTCGGCGAGGCCTACATGCCGATGGAAGGTCTGATCGATGTGGATGCCGAGCGTTCGCGCATTTCCAAGGAGATAGAGAAAATGCGCATCGAAGTGACGAAATCCGAAGCCAAGCTAGGCACCGCGTCCTTCGTGAATCGCGCTCCGCCAGAGGTGGTGGCGCAGGAAAAGCAGCGCCTAGAAGAATGGAAAACCAAACTGGCGCAGCTCGGTGAAATGCTTGAAGCACTCAGATAAGCCATGCTCAAACTCAAGAAAATCGAAGGGATCAGTGAAACCTCTCTGCAGCTCCTCGAAGCTAGCGGCATCGATCGCCTCGCGATACTTGCGGCGCTGGATGTTGATTATCTTGTTGCTGAATTGAAACTTGCGAACGAGACGCTTTCCCTCGTGAAACGCGTGCCCAGTAATGCCGTCGTCTTACGTTGGATCACGCAAGCCGCGGCAATCGTAGGAGTGGAACCTGCTGATGACACTCTGCCTGAGATTGAACCGGCAGTAAATTTCGAGGCGAACCCAGAAGTGGCTGAAATGCTGGCGCGAGCGCCATGCGCAATCCCGCTGCCGGCCAAGATTATGATGGGGAAAGGTCTTCAAGTCTCCGACGTGCCCGCTGGCATTATACTGAACCGCTATTCGGGAGATCTTGATGTACGCATCGGTAGCACCAAGCCGCCGAAGCTGGACCTACCAATACGCCGCCAAAGCAGCAACTTCGAAACCATCTCAAAATCATCGGCGCGAGTGAACTTTGTCGCAAATCCAGCGCAGCCTGCTAACCCGATCAAAGAGAAAGGCAATCGGATGCCGGGCTCGAAAAGCGGGCATGAGGAAGATCGCGTAGCCTTGATCCGTACTCCACGCGTGGAAACGAACCTAGGAAAGAATCCAGAGTCACGACAATACATCCGCGGTGTGCTCCATCCCCACCCATGGCACTTGCGCGTCGGGGCCGTTTTTACCTTGCTGCTACTGGTTAACCTACCACTCGCCGTTGTTTCTGCCTTCCTCCTGTTGGCGTCAGATCAGAAGCCGGAAAACTTTGCATGGGTGCCGCAGTGGTGGCTCGCCTTCCCCATCGCGCTACTTTTCACCGGTCTAGGCTATCTGCTTTGGGGATTGACCGGGAAATGCCGTATCTGCAACCAAAAGCTTTTCGTAAGCAAAAGCGCATTCAAGCATATCAAAGCTCACCGCATTACAGGCATGGGCTTCGTTGTCCCGCTTTGCCTACACTTGTTGGCTTTCAAATGGTTCCGTTGCTCCTCTTGCGGCACGCCCGTTCGCCTAAAAAAATAGAAAATGAATGCGAGGCGCTCATTTTTCACCGCACTTGCCGCAGGATGCTTGTTCGTTTCATGCGGGAATGAAGCACCGATAATCAAGCTGGACGAAACCATGCCGCCGCCCGGAGTGGGTCCTAAGATCCGCACGCCCGCCGAAAGCGGTGTGCGCGTGAATCCCGGTGGTAACGCGCAAATCCTGCCGCTTAATGCCACTCCGCAAGAGGAAATCGCCTATACGGATCCCGACAATCCTGATGCTGGCATACCGATGTTAGAGAACCTTATGGCCGTGCCCAAGAGAGGTCCGTGGGAGGAGAGCGAGACCATCGCTCGTCAGACCGCCGCCCGCGAGGGCAAGCCTATCCTCATCTGGTTCACCGACTCCGCTCGCAGCCCCATATGCAAGGTTCTCAGCGCCGAGCTTTTTTCCACACCTAAGTTCGAGTCGTGGGCGGCTGAAAACGTTGTCCGTCTGCGCGTGGACTCCAGCGTTTCGGCAGACGATGATGACCTCACGCTTGACGCGAAAATAACCCGTGAGGCCGAGATGCGGGGTTATGTGGCTCGCTTAAAAAAGCGCTACCACGTCCTCGGTCATCCCTCTGTGTTGATGCTTAATGCCAGCGGTGAGGTCATCGAGAAGTTGCGCGGTTACAAGAGCGGCGACGCGGATTACTTCTGGGGCCTCATCAAGCAGAATACCATCGCCGCACGAATCTCGAGCGAGAAGTGGCGGAAAGAGCTTGAAGCGAAAAACTACCGCGATTGGCGCGGGGGAAGCGGGCGCAAGGTCTTCGCCAAGCTCGCCTCCTACTCCAAGGGCACGCTTATCCTCATTGAACCGAGTGGCGAGCGTTTCCGAACCCAAGAAAACAATCTTTCCAAAGAAGATAGGAAATGGTTGGCTGATCAAAAAGCATTGCGTGGTATCGAATGAAATTTTTCCCGCTCATCAATCTTCTCTGCCTTCCTCTCATTTTTTCCCCATTACTTCATGCGGAAAAAGAAGGGCCCCGCCCGAACATCATCGTCATCATGTCGGACGACATGGGCTACTCGGATCCCGGCTGCTTCGGCGGCGAGATCGAGACGCCCACCCTCGACAAGCTCGCCGCCAACGGCCTGCGATACACCCGTTTCTACAACACCGGCCGCTGCTGCCCCACCCGCGCCTCGCTGCTCACCGGCCTCTACGCCCACCAGGCGGGCATCGGCCGGATGACCGAAGACCTCGGCCAGCCCGGCTACCGTGGCAACCTTTCTCGCAACGCCGTCACCCTCGCCGAGGCGCTCAAGCCCGCCGGATACCGCACCTACATGTCGGGGAAATGGCATGTCACCACCCAGCTCAAGCCCGACGGCGACAAGGCGAACTGGCCCCGCCAGCGCGGCTTCGACCGCTTCTACGGCACGATCATCGGCGCGGGCAGTTTCTACGATCCGTGGACGCTCACCCGCGAGAACGACGCGATCACCCCGGAAAACGATCCGGTATATAAGCCGGAGCGCTACCATTACACCGAAGCGATCAGCGACAACGCCGTGATGTTCGCCAAGGAGCACGCGGAGAAACACGCGGACGAGCCTTTCCTCATGTATGTCGCCTACACCGCCCCGCACTGGCCCATGCATGCTTTCCCGGAGGACATCGAAAAATACAAAGACCGCTACGACGCCGGATACGAGGCGATCCGCAAGGCCCGCTTCGACCGCATGAGGAAAATGGGCCTGATTCCCAATGAATGGGAGCTCAGCCCCCCTTCGCAGCGTTGGGCGGCTGTGCCGGAGGAAAGGCGCGCCTGGGAACTCCGCTGCATGGAGACTTTCGCCGCGATGGTGACCGCCATGGATCGCGGCATCGGCCGCCTCGTCGCCGCGCTCGAAGCCAGCGGCCAGCTCGACAACACCCTCATCCTCTACCTCAACGACAACGGCGGCTGCGCCGAGCAGTACGGCCGCAAGCCGCTTAAGAGGGTGCCGGAAGGCATCGTCCCCATGGCAAAGGACGAGCTCCAGACCCGGATGATCCCCGAGCGCTCCCGCGAAGGTCTCCCCGTCCTCACCGGCCCCGAGGCCATGCCTGGCCCTTCGGAAACCTACATCGCCTACGGCCAAGGCTGGGCCAACGTTTCCAACACACCCTTCCGCCTATTCAAATCGAACAACCACGAAGGCGGCATCTCCACCCCGCTCATCGCCCACTGGCCCAAGGGCATCAGCGCGCGCGGCGAGCTCCGCCACCGCCCCGGCCACCTCATCGACATCATGGCCACCTGCGTCGAACTCGCCGGAGCCGATTACCCCGGCGGCGATATCCTCCCCATGGAAGGGGCCAGCCTCGCCGCGAGTTTCACCAAGGACGAAAACCCCGACCGCGCCCTCCTCTGGGAGCACTACGACAGCCGCGCGATCCTGCGCGGAAAGTGGAAACTCGTCGGCCTCCCCGGCAGATCCTGGGAACTCTACGATATCGAGGCCGACCGATCCGAGATGCACGAGCTTTCCAAACAACACCCGGAAACCGCCAAGGAACTCGCCGACCTCTGGGAAAAGGAAGCCCACCGCACCCTCATTTATCCGAGGCCGGTGGGCAAGAAGTGTGGGAGATCCGAGGTGCTGCCGCGGTAGTAGCGTTCAGGTTCAGGGGCGGAGCGGAGGATGTAGGCGTAATGCATTTCGCGTGGGGGTTGGGATAGCCGTGGAGTTGGGCCACGCGACCCTACTTCGCTGAAAGCTACGAAGGGCATTCTTCGCTTCCAATTCGCCCTTCAATGGCTTGCCATTCGTAGCTTCCGGAACGGAAGCGAAGAATGGCGGAACGGGAGGGATTGCCTGCGGCCATGCCAAGGTGCGCTGCGCGGAAGGAATGCTTTACTCGCGAAGCTCGCCCCTGCGTTCGAACCCGGAGCTTCGCAGGGGTTCTCGTCCCGCCCGAAAACGCCATCACCCCAACCCGGGAATACCGGGCTGGGGTGATGGCGGAACGGGAGGGATTCGAACCCTCGGTAGAGTCACCCCTACGCTCCCTTAGCAAGGGAGTACTTTAGACCACTCAGCCACCGTTCCTTGAAATTGCTTGGGTCGGGAGTGATTTGGAACACAGGAAACGGGTTCCGTCAAGAATGGGGTTTGTGGGAAAGGAGGAAATTTTTTCTCAGCGACGGCAGTGGCGGCGGACTGTAAAGTCAGCATGTTCCTCAACGGTCTCGACAACGGGGAAATCTTGCTCGAACTCCCCAAGATGCGTATCGCCCTCGTGCGCGGCGTGGACGTGGCTGACGAGCCATTCATCGATGCGGCCGGAGAGGATCTTGTAGATCTCCGCGCCGCCGATTACGAAAATCTTTCCTTCGGTCTCCGGGATTTCATCGGGGCTATGGATCACCTCGACGCCGGGATGGCTCCACGAGCGGTCGCGGGTGAGGACGATGTTGCGGCGCTTCGGCAGAGGCCTGCCGATGGACTCGAAGGTTTTCCTGCCCATCAGCACCGGGTGGCCGAGGGTGGTTTTTTTGAAAAAGGCGAGATCCTCCGGGAGATGCCACGGCAAACTGCCATCGCGCCCGATGAGGCGGTTCGGATCCATGGCGACAACGGCGATGAGCATTCTATGAATAAAGTTAGAAGATATTTGTTATCGGTTATTGGGGCAATCCCACTATCCCTCCCTCTCAAACTGCGATGGGGGCCTTGATGGCGGGATGGGGATCGTAGCCTTCGAGGCGGATGTCGTCGAAGGTGAAGGCGTCGATGAATTTCACCTCGGGATTGAGGTGGAGGGTGGGCAGCGGGCGCGGCTCGCGGGTGAGCTGGAGCTTCGCCTGGTCGAGGTGGTTTTGGTAGAGGTGCAGATCGCCGAAGGTGTGGACGAAATCGCGAGCCTCATAGCCGCAGACCTGGGCGACGAGGTGGGTGAAGAGGGCGTAGGAGGCGATGTTGAAAGGCACGCCGAGGAAGAGATCCGCGCTGCGCTGGTAGAGCTGACAGGAAAGGCCGGGCTTGCCGCCGCCCTGAGGCTCGTGAACGTAGAATTGGAACAGCAGGTGGCACGGCGGCAGCGCCATGCGGCTGACATCGCCGACATTCCAGGCAGATACGAGGTGGCGGCG
>CAMBQC010000045.1 GCA_945869855.1 Prosthecobacter debontii | reverse complement strand
GAACCATCGGCAGGTGCCCGAGCTTCTGGTCAGCTCCGCCCAGCTTTCCGATGCGCTTAACCTGCCCTCCCGCGACACCGCCATCGCCATCCCCGGCCGCTGCCTGGAGCCGCTGAAACGGATGCCGAAACTCTCCGTCGAGCAGCTACTCCGGGAGGCTGCCATCCGCCGTGCCTCCCAGAAAGCCACACGTTTCCTACGCACCGTCGAGGCGCATGATTTCGACTCGGCTCTCTTTCAGGCCACGGCCGAGACGCTTGGATACGGCGGAAATTCTCTGCCCATGAAACTTCTCGCCCAGCGCGCGCCGATTGGCTACTTGCGCGCGAACCTCGCAGAAGTGGATGTCATCCTCCTCGGTACTGCTGGTTTCCTTGATGTCGAGATCCATCGCCGCGCGCCCGAAGATACCCGCGACTACCTCTCCGCGCTCTGGGAGAACTGGTGGAAAATCCGCCCGAAACACGAGCCGCCCGACAGCCGCCTGTCGACTTGGAAAACTCACGGCCAGCGCCCTGCGAACCACCCGCACCGCCGCGTCGGTGGGCTTTCCGTGCTCATCGCCCGCTGGCCGGAATACCGTCGCCTCGTGATGGCCTCGCCGTTTTCCGTGAAACCACTCACCGATTTCCTTCACTCCCTGCGCCATGATTTCTGGTCGCACCACCACACCCTCACTTCGGATCGCAGCGGGCAGGCGATCTCCGTATTTGGGAAAAATCTCGCTCTCGAGCTCTCTGCGAACCACCTCATCCCACTCGCACTGCACGAGGGCCGCTTCACTTTCCGCGACTACCACAAGCTCCGCCACTCCGCCGTCAACCAGAAGCTCAAGCGCTGCGGCATCCGCCTCTTCGGCTCTGAGAAAGAGGCCCAGCCTTTCCTCCGCCGCCTCTCCCACCAGCAGGCGATGCTCCAGCTTTACCACGACTTCTGCCTACAGGATTTCTCCGACTGCGATACCTGCCCTTTTCCCGAGCAGCTCGCCCAGTGGAGATGAAAAGAGATCATGATCAGCACTCTCGCCACCAGAGCCAGAGGAAATTCCTTCCAAGAGGTATTTTTCCCTTGCAAGGCTGCGCAAGCGAATCCCATCTTCCGACCATGTCGTCTCAAGCGACGTGCATTTCAAATCCGGTGTAGCTCAGCGGCAGAGCGGGTGACTGTTAATCACTAGGTCGTAGGTTCGATCCCTACCGCCGGAGCCATTTTAAATCCTTATCAATTAAGGATCTGAGGGTCCTCCCTTCTCAGAAGACCGTGAGGTGCCTACCATGAATGCCAATGGTTTTATGGCACTTCGTAGAATTTTATGGAGCGAGGGAGAGCATGCTGCAGATGAAGAGGATTCTGGTGCGGCAGTTTTTAAAGTTCCTGAAGGC
Source organism: Prosthecobacter debontii (assembly GCA_945869855.1). Taxonomy (GTDB): domain Bacteria; phylum Verrucomicrobiota; class Verrucomicrobiia; order Verrucomicrobiales; family Akkermansiaceae; genus Luteolibacter. Next base: position 14,175 of record CAMBQC010000045.1, on the reverse strand, counting down.
CCGGGCATTGGCCTTTAGGGCTTCTTTTTCGTATCATGTTCGTGGTCGATTTTCGGGTTGATACCCCCTCACGACCAGCCCATTCGTCAACAAGGAGGTGGCTCCTTTTGGCGGGGTCACTTCAATTTATGAGGCAACAGGATTCCATCCCCGTCTCGGAATCGGCTATCCCTTCGCCAGCAATGCCATCGCTGCGTTGTGACCGGCGATGCCGCTGACTCCGCCGCCGCGCAGGGCTCCCGCTCCGGCGAGAAAGACATGCGGATCATCGGTTTCCGCGCCCCAGAGCGGCTGGTCGCCGGTGTCGAGGGCGAGGAAGGGGAAATCCAGATCGCGGTGGAAAATGTTTCCGCGAGGCAGCGAAATGTCCTTTTCCAGGTCGAGGGGCGATTTCACCTCGATCGCCAGCGAGCCTTCGCGGCACGGCGCGAGGACGGATTCGATGGGATCGAGCAGGTATTCGTTGAGGCTGGCGATGGCGCGTTCCATGGCCAGCGCCTTGGCGCCCTCCGGATCGGCATCGAAGAGTTTCGCGGGCGTGTGCAGGCCGAAAAGGGTCAGCGTATGGAAACCCTTCGCGACCAATTCCGGCGACAGGATCGTGGGATCGGTCAGCGTGTGGCAATACAGCTCCAGCGGCAACGGCTGCGGCATTATCCCGGCGCGGGCGTCGGCATAAGCCGATTCCAGATGGGAGTAGCTTTCATTGATGTGGAACGTCCCCGCAAAAGCGATGCGGGGATCCATGCCCGACTTCAGCCGCGGCAGGCGGGTGAGCAGCATGTTGATTTTCATCTGCGCACCCTCTAGTGAATCCGGAACGGCGCTGCCACGCAAACGGGCCAGATGCTGGGGCGCGGCGGCGAAGAGCAGGTCTTTGGCGGTGTAGCTCTCTCCGGATTCCGTTTCCACGCGGACACTCATCGGGCCGCTCTCCAGTGCAGTCACCTTGGATCGCATTTTCATCTCCACTCCCTGCGCCGCAGCGACGCGATACAGTTCCTTGACCAAAGCGCCCATGCCGCCCTGCGGGACTCGCCACTGGCCGTCGCCGTTTCCGATCAGATGATACAGGAAGCAACGGTTGGCCTGCATGTCATCGGCAGAAACGAAGGTGCCGATCAATGCGTCGGTCAGAACCACGCCTCTCACGATGTCGTCGCTGAACCGGTCACGGATGACTTCACCGATCGGAACCTCTATCAGATTTCGCCATACCTCGGGCAGCCCCATTTCGGATTTCAGTTCCGCCGCGCTCTTCAGCGGCTTGAGCATGGTAGGGGCGAAACGTTGCGCCAGTTCGGCAATCTCGCCGTAAAATTTTCGCCATGCTTTGCCTTCGCGATCCGATCCTGTGAGCCGGCGGAAGCTGTCCGCCGTAGCCTCATCCCAATCCGTGGAAACCAGAAGCCCGTCGTCCTTTCCGTCGCGGTGATAGGGCGTGTAGGAAGCCACGGCCCGACCGAGCGTTTTGAAATGGATGCCCAGATCGGCGACGATCCGATCCGGCAGCAGCGAGACGAGGTAGGAATAGCGCGAGAGGTTCGCCTCGTATTCCGGAAAGGGCTTCACGCTGGTGGTGGCACCGCCGAGTTCGTCCCTGGCTTCGAGCAGGAGAACGCGCTTGCCTGCTTTGGCGAGATAGCTCGCCGCGACGAGTCCGTTGTGCCCGCCGCCGACGACGATGGCGTCGTATCGGGTGCTAGTGCTTTTCATGATATTTTCAAACGTATCATTTCGCGCCCGACTTGAAGCCCACCGCCGACATCTGCTTTTCAAGCTCCGCCTGAAGGCTCATTCCCAACGGGCCATCTGGGGGGAGGTTCTGCAATTCATAGGGATCGTTTTTCAAATCGTAGACCTCCGTCCATTCAGGGCGGCCGGGATAAACGATGAGCTTGGCGTCATCGGTGCGGACACCATGGCAGGTGGGCGTGTCGCCGAGTTCCTTTCGATACTGGGCGAGAAACGAGGTGCGCCACCCGGCGGGCTTGTTGCCGGAGGCGAGTTCCCTGAAGCTGTCGCCATGCATCCCCGGATGGGCGGGGAGCCCCGCGAGGTCGAGGAAGGTGGGCGCTAGATCGATGTTGAGCACCATCTCATCGACGAGTTTCCCCTTCGGAAACAGGCGCGGGTAGCGGACGATGTAGGGGATTCTCAGGCCTTCCTCGTAGAGTGCGCGCTTGTCGCCAAGTCCGCGTTCCCCGAGGAAATATCCATTGTCGCTGGAATACACGACGACGGTATCTTCCGCAAGCTTGAGATCATCGAGCGCATCGAGCAAGCGCCCGAGATTCTCGTCGATGCCCTTGATATGGCGTAGGTAATCGAGGTGGACGGCATTGGCGGAGAGCCCGCGCTCCTTCCCGGCATCCCCGGGTGCGAGCGGCTTGTGGTAGATGGCGGCCAGATCGCAGTTGGGCGTGCGCTTCGTGGTTTTTCCTTCGTAAAGGTTCCGCAGGCGCTCAGGGAGATTTTCACCGCCCCGCCTGTTGTGCGGGCTTTTGAAACCGAGCACCATCGAGAACGGCTTCCCGCCGTTTGCCTTGAGCCATTCGATCGCGAAATCCGTGCTGACATCATCCACCCAGCCATTTGTCGGGGTTTCAACACCGTTGATCTCGACCGGGCAATCCTGATAGATCCCCTGGTCGATGAAGCTCGCGAAATGCCGGAATCCGGGGCGGGCGCGCTGGTTGCCCATGTGCCATTTCCCGAAATAGGCGGTGTGGTAGCCGGCATCGCGCAACAAAGTGGCGTGCGTGACCGCGCTCTCCGGAAACGCGGTGCCGTTGGTCATCACGCCGTTGACGTGCGTGTGTTGCCCCGTCAGGAAACCGGCGCGGCCGGGCGAGCAGATGGAGTGGGTGATGAAGGCGTTGCGGAAGCGGACACCATCCGCAGCGAGGCGATCCATCGACGGGGTCTCAAACCACGGGTAGCGGCCTTTTTCACCATGCTCTTTCTGGACAGCCCCCATCGCGTCCCAGCGGTGGTCGTCGGCGATGATGAAGATGAAATTGGGCTTTCGCTCGGCGGACTGCAAGGGGGCGGCGCAGGCGAGAAGGGTGATGAGGCAAAGGGTTTGTTTCATGGATTTGATGATGGGAATGACATTTAAATCGATTTGATCCACGACACCACCTTGGAGTCGTCGCCACCCGACGCCCACACATGGCGCAGGAAATCGGCGGGGTGGATGCCTCCGTTTTTCGCGAGGAAATTCCTGTCGCCGCCGCAGCCATACATGATGTCGGGATCCAGCTCGCCGCGGAGTTTCGCGCGGGCTTTCACGAGGATGCGCGGCAGATACAGAATGCCGTCGAGTTCTTCGCCGAAGTTCGGCAGCTCATCCCTTGTGATCGAGATCCCACTGACTTCGCCCTTCTGATCGACAAGGAAATAATCCCTACGCACCGCCGCCACCAGCAGCGCGGTATTAGGCGAAGGTTCGCCCTCATCCACGAAATCCTCCACGAAATCGAAAAGCTCCCGTTTCCTGTATCCGATGCTTTCGAGAAAGGCGAGTTCCTCCGCTGAATATCCCGTTTGGTAATCAAAATCCCCTTTCCGGTAGGCGTCGGCAACACGTTCGAAGAGGGCGCTGAATCTATCGTTCCAAGTCATGCGCGGAGCTTGGAACCCCCTCGCGATGAATGCCAACGGTTTTTTCCACTTACGCATCGAGATCATCCGGTTAAACTGCGGCGACAAGATGATCTGGAAAATCCAAGGCCGCCACCTCGACCTCTCCCGCCGTGCCCAAATCATGGGCATTCTCAACGTCACCCCGGATTCATTTTCGGACGGCGGGAACTTCACAGGTCACGACACCGCCCTCGTCCATGCCCGGAAAATGATCGCGGAGGGCGCGGCGATCATCGACATCGGCGGCGAGTCCACCCGGCCCGGCGCGAAGCCCGTGGATGCTGATGAGGAAATCCGCCGCACAATTCCCGTGATCCAATCCCTCCGCGCTGAATGGGATGGCCTGATTTCTATCGACACCATGAAAGCTTCCGTCGCCCAAGCCGCACTCGAAGCGGGTGCGGACATCGTCAACGACGTCTCCGGTCTCACCGCCGACCCTGAAATGGCCGCCGTCTGCGCGGGCTCGGGCTGCGGGATCGTCATCATGCACATGCGCGGCACCCCGGCGGACATGCAGGAAAACCCGTCCTACTTCGACGTCGTCGCGGAGGTCAGGGATTTTTTCGATGAACGTTTGGAAACCCTCGAAAAGCTCGGCATCTCCCCTGCCCGGCTTTGTTTCGATCCCGGTATCGGCTTCGGGAAATCCCTCGATCACAACCTCGCCCTCCTCCGCCATCTCAACGAACTCGCGCCACCAGAATTCCCCCTGTTGCTCGGCGTTTCGCGCAAATCCGTCATCGCCAAGCTCACCGGCGCGGAACTCCCGTCTGACCGCGACGCCGCCACCTGCGCCCTCACCGCGATGGCTCGCATGAAAGGCATCATGCTCCACCGCGTCCATGATGTGAAAGGCAACCTCGCCGCCCTCCGCGCCGCCGAGGGAGTCATGGGTGCATGACACTTTCCACCTTTGACTTCGCAACGCTGCCCGCTACACAAGCGGTATGGAAGACCCGCGCGAACACGGCCCGCAGCCGCTCGATGAACTCATGGAGAAATGGAAGCTCACAAACCACCAGCTCGTCGAGACCTCCACGGAACAGCTCAACCACAAGCAGGTGCAGAAAGCCCGCAAAGGCCGCCAACTCACCCTACCCATGATGCAAAAGGTCTGCCGCGCTTTCAACATCGCCATATGGCACCGTCTCAACAAGGCGCAGAAGGAAACCTACTTCGAATACATGCACCGCCACCTTTTCAACTACGCGAAGGGCCACGAAGCGGAGTGGGCGGATCCCAACACCGGCCTTTATCCGAGCGAATGATTTGCGCACCATGAAAACCCTGCTCTTCCTTTTCCTGACCCTCACCGCCTTCGCGGCCGATCCTCTCACCCACCTCGAGCGCTGCACATTGGTCAAGGCCGATTGGTCGGACGGCGACAGCTTCCCGATCCGCACCGCCGATGGAAAGGAAATCACCATCCGCCTCTACGGCGCGGACTGCATCGAGTGGCACGTTACCGATGAAAGTGACGCCCGCCGCCTTCGCGCACAGAGGCGCTACTTCGGCATCTCCAGTTTCGGCAGTTCACCGCAGGAATCCATCGAAGCCGCCAAAGGCTTCGGCGGGAAAGCGGCGGAGGAAGTCGCCCGCGCCCTCGCGGAACCCTTTTCCGTGCATACCGCCTACTCGGACGCGCGCGGCGATGGCCGGTACAAGCGCTTCTACGGTTTCGTCACCACTTCCAAGGGCGAGGATCTCGCGACACGCCTCGTCGGCCTCGGCCACGCCCGCGCCTTCGGGGTTTATCGGGAAACGCCCAGCGGAGACACTTCCAAGGAATACCGCGCGTCCCTTGAGGATCTCGAACTCAAGGCCGCCAAAAAAGGCCTCGGCGCATGGGCTGCCACCGATTGGGAACAACTGCCCGATGAAAGAAAGCAGGAACGGGATGAAACCGCCGAGATCGAACTCGCCCAAGGAGATGGCAGCCTCGCCCCAGGTGATAAAATCAACCCCAACAACGCCGCCCGAGACGAGCTGATGAAACTCCCCGGCGTCGGCGAGGTCATGGCGAAACGCATCATCGAAGCCCGCCCCTTTTCCAAACTGGAGGATCTCGACGCAGTGGACGGCATAGGAAAACAAACCCTTCTCCGATTGGAGCCGTTTCTTATGTTCGAGTGAGACCGCACCCATGAACATCGGATACATCGCCGAGCTCCACCGCCTCCGCGACCACCAACATCCTCGCCGGCAAGCGCCAAACCCGCACGAATCTCCGACGAATCACGCTGGCTCTCGCAGTTCGAGGATTTCGGTTCTCCTCCCTACCTAGATTGAGCGGGCGACGACCGAAGATCACCGCCACGTTCGTGGATTCACTCAGCCGATCACATTCACCCCGCGCAGCCCGAAGAGCGGGGCGGCTGTTAGAAAATGCCGGTCGTTGGAATAGACTTTGGTGAAGCCGTGCTCGGCGGCGCAGGCAAGGTGTAGAGCATCCGCGGCGCGGATAAAATGAGTGTTTGCCGCATGCCAGAAAAATTGTTCCAGCCGTTGTTGAATGGAGTCGGCGAGAGGAAGCCAATGATAGAATCCGTCCTTGGAGTCGGTGATGAATTGCTCAAGCACGGTTTGGTAGGCTCCAAGCCCAAGACGCCCTTCGCGAAAGGCGCGATGGAACGCGGCGACGATTTCCGCCTGGGCGTGCCAGGCACTGGCTATGGCGTTGCCCGACCCAGCCAACTCGCGAACCCTCTCAAATCCTTGATCGCGGAGGTAGAGCCGCGCCAGATACGATGTGTCGAAATAGGGTAGATCAGAGGGCATCGCGGTCTTCTGAGATTAGGTCGGTGATGTCTCGATCTCCCGGACTAGGGGTAAAGGCTCCTTCCGCCTCCAGCTTGGAAAAGGCAGGTAGCAGCTTCCGGCGCTCCAAGAATGATTGCCCCGGTTTCGGAGAGGCGGCGATCGGTTCCAACTCCCTAGTCAGGGACTTGAGGACGATTTGCTTCAGGGTCTGGCCTGTTTCGATGGCTCGGATTTTGGCTTTCCTGTAAAGAGGATCAGGGATATCAATCGTTGTTTTCACCCCATCACCATACGGAAATATGGTTCCCCGTCAATCCGCTTTCCCTTCCAAGCTCATGCTCATCGACTTTCGCGGTGTTTGTGGGGGTTGATTTCGCGGTTGATGTTTTCCCAACCGCTCTCTTGAATCCGCTTCCTCCCAATCCATGGCCCTGATTGTCCAGAAATACGGCGGGACCTCCGTCGGCTCCATCGACCGCATGCGCAACGTCGCCGCGCGGATGAAACGCACCCGCGATGAGGGCAACCAAGTCGTCGGCGTCGTTTCCGCGATGTCGGGTGTCACCGACAAGCTCATCGCGATGGCGAAGGAACTCGGCGAGAATCCCTCCGAGCGCGAACTCGATGTCCTGCTTGCCACCGGTGAGCAGCAATCCATCGCACTGGTCGCCATGGCTCTGCATGAAATCGGCGTGGAGGCCACATCGATCACCGGGCGGCAGGCGGGCATTTTCACCAGCGGCAGCCACACCCGCGGGCGCATCGCGAACATGGATCCCGCTTTGATGCGGAAGTATCTGGACGAGGGGAAGATGCTCGTCGTCGCCGGTTTCCAGGGCATCACCCCGGCGGGGATGATCCACACCCTCGGCCGAGGCGGTTCCGATCTCACCGCCATCGCCGTTGCCGCCGCGCTGAAGGCCGATGTTTGCCAGATCCTCACCGATGTGGATGGCGTCTATACCTGCGATCCCCGTGTGGTGAAAAACGCCCGCAAGCTTCCGGAAATTTCCTACGATGAAATGTTGGAAATGGCCTCGTCCGGCTCCAAGGTCATGCAGTCGCGCTCCGTCGAGTTCGCCAAGAAATTCGGCGTGGTATTTGAAGTCCGCTCCTCCCTTAATGACAACCCAGGAACCCTCGTGCTAGAAGAACATCCCAACATGGAAAACGTCGTCATCCGCGGCATCTCGATCGAGCGCTCCCAGGCGCGCGTCACCATCTCCGGCATCCCGGACGAACCCGGCATGTCCGGAAAAATCCTCGGCGCGCTCGCCGATGCCGAGATCAACCTGGACATGATCGTCTCGAACATCTCTAGCGATGGACGTTCTAGGCATTCCTTCACCATGCACTCCACCGATCTCGGCAAAGCGCAGGCCGCGCTCAAGCCGGTGCTCGCAGAGCTTTCCCCGGATGCGCAGATCCAGACCGAGGCCGGCATCGCCAAGCTTTCCGCCGTCGGCATCGGCATGAGATCCCACTCCGGCGTCGCCGCCACCATGTTCAAGGCGCTCGGAGCGAAAGGCATCAACATCGGCATGATCTCCACCTCCGAAATCAAGATCGCCGTCACAGTGGATGAGATCCATATCGAGGACGCTGCCCGCGCCGTCCACAACGCCTTCGAGCTGGACAAGCAGCCGGTCTAATTTCGAGCGGGAAAGGCAGACTGCGGAGCCCTCGCGCGTAGCCGGATTCAAAGGTCGCCGAACGGCTTCTTGAGGTATTGCTCGTCGCGGAGCTTGCGGAGATACTCCAGATATTTTCGCTGTTCCTCAATGCTTTGGCCGTCCTTGGGTATCCCGCCCCGGGAAGGCGCGACAGGATTCTGCTTCGTGGTGGCATTCCCGTATTTTTTCCAAGGTCCGTAGGGAACCTGGCTGTCCTCCACAAACCGCCAGTGGACTTTGGTGCCGGAGGCGGCTCCGAGGTAATCCCGGATGGAGGGGGAAAGGTCGATACCTGCGGAACCATTCTGCGTGGTCATGGGGGGCTTGTTTCCGAAAACATACTGCCAGTCATCGGTGACCCACGGCCCGCAATCCTCCCACTGGGCGTAGCAGCTGCGCTTGTTGTAGAAAATCTGCACCCAGCGCCCCTTGAGCACGGTCTGCCCCGGCGCGGGAGCCATCCGTTTGAACCATGGGATCACGCGTGAGGCCTCCGGCTTGTGCGATCGCCAGTTCACCACGTCGTTGTAGGGAAGCGCGATGTAGAAGGGGTTGAGCTTGGGCACGAAATTTTTCGGGCGGAACTCGCCGGTGGCATGGTTGGCGATGCGGTTGGCGGGGTTGGGATCATCGTAGCCGCCGAAATGGGTGGCCCATTCGGTATCCCAGGACGACTTGCAGTTCGGCGTGCGGTTGCGCTCGGTGGGCTGCTCACCGCACCAGAAGATGGTGGCGGTGATGTAAGTTTTCCAAGGGTAGATGGCGCGGGAGGCTGGCGCGACCGATCTGACGGGAGCTACGGGGCGGGCTCCGGTGGGGATCACCACGCGCGGCGCCCCGGTCTGCTGCCCTTGCGCCACGGCCACGCCCCACATGGCGAATGTGGCTGTAGTCAGCCTGAGGGCGGCGGTAGGGGAAAATCCGGGCATCGGGTCGTGTGGGCGCTTCGCTTGACGCGTTACTTAGCCTGTGAAAAGGATTGCTTCAAGTCAAAGCGCCGCGTGAAAAACGCCTTCGCACCCTTTAACACCCAAACCACATGCCGCGCATTTTCATAATCACACTCACCCTGCTCATCCCTCTCATGGCAGGTGAAATCCGGACGTGGACGAACCCCGACGGCAGCAAAACCTTCAAGGCCGAGTTTATGCGCCGTGACAAGGACACCGTCACACTCCGCCCCGTCGGCGGGAAGGAACTGAGCATGGGGTTGGAAAAACTCCATGCCAGCGACCAAAGCTGGCTGAAAAAAAATCATCCTACGGAAGCCGAAGCCAAGGCGGCGGAAGTGCCTGACAAGGCGGCGATTTTCGACACGCTGAAATTCGGAGACACCCGTGAGACCGTCACTGCGAAGCTCAAGGCGAGCAAGATGGTCGAGGCGAATCTGGACAGCACTTTCTTCGGGCGGACGGGGATCAACGGCATTTACCGCACCGTCCAGTCGATCGGCGGATTGCATTGCTACCTGTTCTTCGATTGGGATGAGGCGGATCTTCTCAAGGAAATCTCCCTGCGCACCGAAGACAAGGCGTTGGGCGAATACGAGGCCGTTCTCAAACCCTGTTGGCAGGCGCTGACGGAACTCATCGTGCCCATCTACGGCAAACCTTTGCAAACCACCAAGATGCCGGCCGCGTCCGATCTAACCAACGAGCAAATACTGGCCAGCCACCTCTGGAGAATCGATCAGGGCGGCACGGTCATGCTTGGCGCCTCGCGGTTGGGAGAGGCCTACCAGGTCTCCATTCTTTTCACGAAAGACAAGATCGAAGCGCGACCGATTCCCTGAGAGGATCGCTCACTTTTCGGGAAGCTTCGCTGCCTCGTCGATGAGGTTGAGGAAATCATAACGGTCGGCGACCATACTGCCGGAGGCGACTTCCCTGGCGAGGGCGAGCATGACTTCCTCATCGATCATGCCGCCGCCTTCACCGCGCAGCCAGAGCCCGAAAGCGCAGACGAGCGTTGCGAAACGAGCATCGTCGGAGGGCTCGCGTTCGGGTTCGCGAACAAGCGGCAGGGGCGATGCTTCTCTCCCACCGACTGACCCATGCAACGAGCCGAGCCGGAGATCGCGCGACTCGACCTCGATGACGAGCAGCATTCGTGAGTTTGCCTCCACTTCGGATGGCGGATTGGGCTTTGAATCGGATTTTCTCGAAGCGTATCCGATCAAGCGGTGGTCGATCACCACTCCCTCCTCCGCATGATATTCCACGGAAAGCCCGCGGGCGCCGTCCTTCGCGCCTTGGATTTCCACGAAGACGAGGCTGGCGGAGGGTTTCCACGGGGAAGGCAGGATCTCCACGCCAAGCTTGCAGCCATGCCACAGCGCGACGGAACCATTCGCCTTCAGGGGAAAGGCATTGAGCATCTCGGGAATGCGGACTTCGCCCTTCGTAGGCATCCGTTTCTCTCCGCGGACAGCATCCATGATTTGCGAGAGGCTTTTGCCGGAGGCTTTCAGCGGCAGGCGGATGACATTTCCCTGTTCCGATGGCCCTTCCAGCCCGCCTCCCTTGACGGGATCATTGTTCGCGGTAACGGGCTTCGTGCCGCCCGTATCAGCGGGTTTTTGAAAAAAGGTGAGCAGGAAAATCCCTCCGATGATCACGGCGGCGGCGGCCAAGGGCGCGATCCACCTTTGCCGCGCCTGCCGGTGCGAGCTCAGGTTCTCTACCCTGCCCTGCCGCGCTGCTTGATGCGCCACCCGGCGGATCGCATCCCGCTGGCGTGGTTGCAACCGCTCCTTTTTCCCGCCCAACGCATCGATGAGTCCCTTACACATTTCCTCGGTTTCCACAAACGCGGCGCGCAGCGCGGGATCCGCAGCGATCGCGCGCTCGACCGCAACGGACTCCTCCGGCGGGAGTTCACCGAGCGCGTAGTCCGTGAGCTTTGTGTCTTTCTGGTGTGGTTTCATGTCAGTCTCGGGTGGCCATCGGCATCCATTCCCGCAGCCGTTTCAGTCCGGTGTGGATTAGGAAACCGATATTTCCCTGGGTTAATCCGGTTACGTTTTGTATCTCGCCGTAGCTCATGCCTTGTTGGAATTTAAGGAGGATGACCTCCCTTTGGTTTTTCGGAAGCCGATCCATGAAACGCATGACATCGGCGATCCGCTCGTCGTCCTCCACCTGTTGGTCCGGCGGGGTCTCGTTGCCTGAGAATTTATCCCAACGATCCTCTTTGATCGGTTCGATGCGCCGGTCTTTCCGCAGCACATCGAGGCAGCGGTTCCGGCAAACCGTGAACAGCCAGCTTCGCAGGTGCTCACCGAGCTTGTCCGGATCCTGTTTGCACAGGCGGATGAAAGTGTCCTGCACGACGTCGCGGGCGCGGTCGAGATCATATACGAAAGTCTTAGCATAACCGATGAGGGCGGCTTCGTGCTCCTCCACCGCACGTTCGATGAACTCTTCGAATTCGCTCGGTTTCATCGGTTTGTGAGGGTTGGGATCACCGCTGCCGGATGAAACGCGGCGGGGCAGGATTTTCTTGGGAAAATTTTCACCACCACGGTCATCGGATGAAATAGCCCAGGTGCTCCAGCTCCAGAGCGAGATCGACGTTGTTCACAGTGACCTCGACAGGCACCTCCAGCATGATGGGCGAGAAATTCAGGATGCCCTGGATGCCGCAGGCGACGAGACGGTTCACGGCCTCCTGCGCGGAGCCGACCGGGACGCAAAGGATGGCGAGCTTGACACCGTTCTCGGCGACGAAAGCCTCCAGCTCCGAGGCATGATGGACGGGGATTTCCAATTCCCTCGCCCGCGCCTCGTCCGGCCTCGCATCGAAGGCGGCAACGACCTCGAAGCCCTCCTTTTGGAAGCCTTGGTAGCGCAAAAGCGCCGAGCCGAGATTGCCCGCCCCGACGAGGATGACTGGCTGCAAATGCTCGCGACCCAAAGCCTCGCGGATCGTCGCGATCAAGCCCTCCACCGGATAGCCCAGCCCCCGTGTGCCGAACTGGCCGAAGTAGCCCAGATCCTTCCGCAACTGCGCGGGCTTTACGCCGGCCGCTTTCGCCAGCGTCTCCGAGCTAACGGTTTCCTGACCGTTTGCGCTGAGTTTCTGCAGGCAACGGTGATAAATGGATAACCGGTAAATCGCCTTTTTCGGGATAACCACCCTACCATTCCTATCTGATTCCTCTTCCAAAATGTTAGTCGGTTCAAAGGTTTTCAGGATGCTGCAAAAGCTCCGCGACGCGATGAAGGAGCATCCCCGCGCCGCCACCATCGACCACGCGGTGATCGAATGTCAGTAACAGCTGCGCCTCCGTGGCCGGAATGAAAGCCTCGACCTGATCGCTCCACACCGGTGTTTTGCGCCCCGCGCCAATGCCGAGGATCAGCGTCTCGTTGGGCAAAGGAATCGGTGTGCCTGTCGTCAGCCCGAAGGTTCCGAAATTCGTGACCGTCGCGATGCCACCCTTGGAGTCATTTTCCGTTAGACGACGGCGGCGGGCGCGATCCACCAGATCATCATATTCCGCGACGAGTTCGCTCAGCGATTTCCGATCCACTTCGCGGACGGTCGGAACCACCACTCCGTCCTCCACCTGCACTGCCACGCCGATATCAAAGGAACGCGGGTGAACGACTTTTTCGCCGATCAGATATCCAGCGGTCATCGGCTGCTCGGTGAGCGCAAGGGCAAGGGCACGAAGAAGATAAAGAGTCAGTCCGGGCTTCGGCGATTGCTCGCGACGATGGTCGAGCACGCGATCCAACAGTATCGGCAGGCCGACTGTGGCCAGCGGGCGCGTCCAGCTACGCCGCATCGCATCGGCCACCGCCAAACGCATCGGCGAAGCCGCCACGCTGGGCCAAGCTTCAAGATAATCCAAAAACCTTTCCAGATCCTCGACGGTCACCCGCCCGCCCGCCCCCGTTCCGACGACAGCGGAAATGTCCGCCTCGCGCAGCCCCATGTCGTCCATACGAGCGCGCATCCTCGGGGAAATGTAATGAGCGCCCATCACCCCGGTTGGCACCGGTAGGCCTTTCACACTGGGGATGATGCGGGGGTTTTCCTCGTAGGAATCCCCGTCCAGCGCGAAGTGCAGGTTCTCCTCTCCAGCAGGCTTCTGCTCTTGCGCGGCGAGCTTTTTCGCATCGATGCTCTCGATGGTGTCCACGCCGGTGCGAGCGACTTCCTCCTCGGTCACTTCCAACAAACCGAGCAGTGAACCCACCGAGTAGGAAACACCCTCCACCGCCTTGATCTCGGAAACGATCCCGTCGCACAGCGTGGTGACGCCCATCACCGCCTTGTTCGTCTCCACCTCGATAATTTCCTGATCCGTGCGCACCGCGTCACCCACGGCGATGCCAAGACGGATCACGGTGGCCTCGGCGATGGATTCTCCGAGCTGCGGCATCAGGATGGGGACGGTCGGCATGGTCGTGTTCTAGAAAGAAAGGAGTTTTCGGAGCGCATCGCAAATCGATTCCGGGGTCGGGCGGTGGGCGGCCCAGAGCTTGGGATGGTAGGGCACGGGAGAGTCGCGGGCATTGAGCCGTTGCGGCGGCGCATCTAACAGATGGAAGCCCTCCTCGGTGACTTTCGCAACAATCTCCGCCGTCACCCCGCCCCATGGGAACGCCTCGCCTAGGGCAAGCAAACGCCCCGTCCGCGCGACCGAGGCGAGCACGGTATCGAGATCGAGGGGTTTCACCGAGCGCAGATCCACCACCTCGATGTCCCAGCCATCCGCCTGCAAACGATCCGCCGCGCGCACCGCCTCATGCACCATCGCGCTATAGGTCACGACCGTTGCGTGCTTGCCCGGCCTCGCGATTCGCGCTTGGCCGATAGGTAGCCCGTCGCCGTTGATCGATTTCGCCTTGAGCCAGCGGTAGAGGAACTTGTGCTCGCAGTAGATGACCGGATCATCGAGTTTCACGGAATCCACCAGCATGTGATACGCGTCTGAAACGGTCGCTGGCGTGACCACCACCAAGCCCGGATACTGCGCGTAGATCCCCTCCATGCTCTGACTGTGAAAAGGGCCGGAGCCCGGCGTGCCACCAGAAGGCAGGCGCACGGTGATCGGGATCGGCATGCCCGTGCGGTAAAA
>CAMBQC010000044.1 GCA_945869855.1 Prosthecobacter debontii | reverse complement strand
GGCCTTTCTCCACGGTGGCCGCGAATTTCTCTCCGTCGTAATCGGTTTCGGAGACCGCCCAGGAATCTTCCTCCGGCACCGGGTAATAGGAATGAACGAAATAGAAATACGGCTCCGCGCCGAGTCCCTTCCAGAAAGGGGAGTCTGGGTTTGACGGCTTCGCGCCGTTCCAGCCCATTTGAGGGATCTTACGACCGGGCATTTCCGAGAAGCGGACGCAGCGGCCTTTTACGATGCCGAGTCCAGCAACGCCGGGTGCCTCGTCGCTGCCGCTGAAAAGAATCTGGTAACCGACGCAAATACCGAAGTAGGGACGCCCGGCAAGGATCCATTCACGCAGTGGCTCGACGAGATCACGTTGAGCGAGGCGCGCCATCACATCGGCAAACTCGCCTTGGCCAGGGAGGATAAGGTGGGTGGCGCCGCTGAGTTCGCCGGGATTGGAGATAATGACAGGCTCGTGGCCGAGTGCATGCATCGCGTTGTGAACGCTGCGAAGATTCCCGCCGCCGTAGTCGACCAACCCGATTTTCACAGGGCTTCCTTGGTGCTGGGTATGCCTTTGACTCGCGCGTCCTTTTCACAGGCCTCGCGCAACGCACGGGCGAGCCCTTTGAAGATGGCTTCGGCGATATGGTGCCCGTCGCGGCCGTAGAGTAGCTCGACATGGATGTTCGCACGGAGGTTGGAGGCGATCGCGCGGCAGAATTCCTCAACAAGAGTGAAGGGCATGTTCGGTGCAGAAGGCGTAGCTGCGGGCGCGCGGAACTCGAGGTGCGGGCGGTTGCTCAGATCAACCACGACGCGGGCCAGAGTCTCGTCCATCGGCAGGTAGGCGCAACCGTAGCGGCGGATGCCTTCTTTCGCGCCCAGCGCCTCGCGCATGCATTCACCAATCACGATGCCGGTGTCCTCAATGGTGTGGTGAAAATCAACCTCAATATCGCCCCGCACACTGACTTTCAGGTCGAAGAGTCCATGCTTAGCAAACAAGGTAAGCATGTGGTCGAAAAACGGGATGCCGGTGTCAATTTCCGAGATACCCGTTCCGTCGAGATCGATTTCCAGATTGATCTCTGTTTCCGCCGTCTTGCGGCTTTTTTTTGCGTGCCTGTTTATCATAACCATTCGTTCACTCTTGAGGAAAACCCGCACGTCCGCGCAACTTTGCAAGATAGCTTTCCGGCAGCTTCTTCGCTTTCGCATCTTCTAGCACAAGCTTCTTGTCCTCATCCGTCCCCGATTCAAGCTTTGCCCAAGCGATACGGTAAAGTTCAGCGAGTAGGACTTCGGGCTCCGACTCTCGCTGTTTGAGCCTCGTCATCTCAGCGGTCACCTGCCGGCGGGCTTCCTCAAGAGACTCTTTGTGATACGGATGTGGAGTAATCCATTTCATTTGTCCTGACTTTTCTTGTAGGAAGCGTTGCTCGACTTGCGATAGCTCGGCATCAATGGCGCGCTGTGATTTCGCCCTATCCTTGGGCGTCATACGGGCGAGACCTGACATCCTCGCCGCCAGGCGGCCATCGAGGCCTGCCAAGCTCTCCTCGATTCTCACACGGTAGGCCTCCAACACTTGAACCATAAGGGCCGAAAGACTGGCATACCCTTCCGGAGTTCCCAAACTCGTCTCGTAGGTATCGAATCCCCTCAGCGCGCCTAGAAAATCTCTCTTGGTAACCGAGTCTCGGATCTTCTTTTCCGCGATGAGGGCAGCATATCCGAAGGCATTCGCCTCATAATTCTCTGCGGAAATGATTTCCTCACCGAACTTGACTGCGCCACCCTTAATAAGCGCCAACTCCTCTTCGAGAGTCTCGATTATCGCTTCCACGTTCGAGTTTTTCGGGCTTTTTGGGAAGGCCTCGATGTATTCCCTAAACTTAATGATGCGCTCCTCATATCCCTCCACGGAGAGTAGTTCCGGAGCGGGACATAAATCCACGATGGCGGTGAACGCCTTTTCATATTCCGGCATCTTCTCGATTTTCAAAACCTCGGCACGGGGAACGAATTTCTCATCGCGGATACTGTTGGTAACCTGTATCTCGACTACATAACCGTCCACTTCCTCGCGCAGAACATTCCCTTCCAGCTTTTCCCCGTTTTTCATCATGATCATATCGGCGCTGACGGGATTCAGCGACAGTGAACAACAAGCTATGACGATCGATACTTTGCGGAATCTCATTTAAATGGGTCAGCTTTCTGAAGTGGTTTGAGGATGGATTTTATTTCGATCATGGCAAGGATGGAACACGGATATCCGATGGGGATCTAACCGGACTCACCGCACCATTCGGAGCAAGGCGTATTGCCTCGCCGGGTTTCGGAACTAGGTGCGGCGGATCCGATGGCAGCACAAGGCGTCGGTTCACACCTTTCAGTGGACTCTTTGCCAGAGCTTCTTTTAGTTTCTCAGGCGTCTCTTTGCCATACACGTAGGTGATGGAAAAACTTCGCATCAGCGCGGCCTGGATCAGGTCGCTGTGAAGAACGGGGTTATCGATGGCGCTGGTGGGAAAAGATGTCAGCTTTTCCTTTAGAGCGGAAACAAGGGGGATCCCTAGCGCTTCCAACCGAGACTCTGACATGGCGAGTAGTCCCAGCGTCGATTCATCGAAAATCATAAACGGATCCGAGATCGGCAACCGGGTTAAATCGGCGGAGCGTGGACTTTCCCTGATGTATGCCTTTGAGGTAAATTCCTCGGCCACAGTGCTGGAAAGGTCACCGGCCCAAAGCAACCAGTCCCCTTTCAGGCTTACTGCTTCGACATCGAGTGCGGCCTGTATCGCAGCGCCATAAACAAAGGCGCGAGCTGCCAAGATACTGTCAGGGGCATCACCCGAATAAACCTTCAATCGAGGGCCTTCCGCGAAGTGCTGCTTAGCCTTAGCTAGGGTTTCTGATGCGAGTTTGAGGTAGGATGTTTGCCCTGTCACCCTGTAGGCCGTTGCGTAAGCAGAGATCATTCTGAAAGAGGAGACCGCATTCGGTTGGAGATCTACCTGAGGCAATGGCATCTGCCTGTTCCGAGCATCCAGAATTTTCAATCGTGATTTTTCTATAAGAGTGCTTGCTCGCGCGGAATCAATCTCCAGCTGCTCCGCCACTTCCTCAGCGGATTTAGCAAATGCGATACTATTAGCCCTCAGATGGACACGCAGCGGGTCGACTTCAAATGGCAGGTTCCCGCTCGCTTTCATCCCGGAGTAAGCCATCCAGGCCGGCATTTCCTCCATGCTGATGAGTTCCTCCACATCCTCATATTGCCAAAGCCATTTACTAACATCGCCAGTCGCAGCTGAACCGAACGTGAAAAGACCGTCTTCCGTCATGTATTTACCCTGCACGAACCCGAGGACGCCCATCGCCCTGTCGAGGGCGCGTTTATCGCCAGTCGCCTCGTAGGCGTTCAGCAGACTTACAATCACACGTGCCTGACTGGAACAGTCCCGGTGAAAGATGGGAAACGACCATGACATACCCCTTCTGGCGCTGTAGACACCCCCGTCGAGGGGATCGAACATTGCGCTCACCAAGAGATCGTCCAGTAGGGAATCGAGAACCTTAAGCGATCTGACGCGCAGATCAACGGGGAGGCTTTCCATCTTGGCAGACATCGCCAGGACATCCAACACTCCAACGGGAAACAAACCGCCAGCCTCATCGAAGGTTCGGGACAGCGGATCATAAAACGAGGTAAGCTGACGCAATGCACGCTGTGCGTCGTCGGTGGGTGCGTCGCTGGTTTTGACATCCTTCTGCCGCTGCAGCATGCGCGTCCGCCTGCTCGCCTGATCGAGACGGCTGTTGGTTCTGACGTAATCGGCGTCTTCCACCCATGTCCGCGCTATTATCGCATGCGACTGGCCGAAAAATTCAATCACAGAGCCGTATTCTTTAGATGGTATAGGCACCCATGCGACCGGATTTCCCTCTGCAGTCATCCAGACCAGCAAGGGGAATTGCAGGTCTTTTCCGATTTCTGCACAAAGCTCGTCACTTATTATCCCGAGTTCCCTGATAGCATCGCCATCGATCAGGATGGGGACGTAGGTCGAGTTGATCAATTCAACCGTCGTCATATCCGAGGAGAGTTCTTGAAGAATTTCCAGGAAGGAAGGCTCCTGCGGCATGGCGATTACAGCCAGAACGAGACGTTGCGAATTATGCGCCATTTCAAGACTGGCTTTCGACCAAGACTGCCAATGAATCGGGGAAGCGGCCTGTGATGCATAAACCGGCCCCGGCAAGTCACCCAATGAGTTACCGCCCGGGATACCCTGGATCTCACCGTTTACCTGTCCATGGAAGGTATCCTCTTCCATTCGCTGCTCTTCACAACCCACCAGTAAACAATAAAACGCGACGGCGAGACCGACGCCGAAAAAACGGTTTTGCAAGGGGTGTTGCATTGCTTTTGATCAAGATTCAATAAATTCCCAGCACTTGCCAAGGGAAGAAGAAAAGACTTTCTCTGTATCTGCTCAGAGGTAGTGTCTGGTCAGAATTCTTCCAGTCGCCGCGTGATAAGCATCGCCATCGTAAGCCAAAAGGGAGGTGTGGGTAAAACCACCCTCTCCGTCAACCTCGCCCATGCCTTCGCGCGTGCCGGATTGAACACACTTCTGGTGGATGCCGATCCACAGGGTTCTGTCGGACTCTCCCTCACCCGTCAGTCGCGCCTTCTTTCAGGGTTTTATGATTTCCTTGCCGATCCCAGCATCCCTATGGAGCGGCTTATCGTCCCTACCCGGTTAGAAACATTCTCTCTCGTGGCTGCCGGGACGGCCAGTGACTACGATGCAGGGAATGGCACAACCGGCGCACACCTCGCGCGTGTCCGAACCTTTCTGTTTAACGCCAGCACCCGCCGCTATGACATCTGCCTGATTGATACCGCAGCAGGGCTTTTCGGCGTTACCAACGACATCATTTCCTCCGCCGACGCGATCATCATCCCACAGCAGGCTGAGCCACTCGGCATCCGCTCCTTGCCAAAACTGCTTGAAGGTCTAAACCGCCTGCGCATCACCAACCCGCGCCTCAATGTGCTCGGGGTTTGCCTTACCATGCTCCAACAAAACCTCATCGAAAGCGCAGAGGCCGCATCCGCCCTGAGGCATCTCCTACCAGAGGAAATGCTGTTCCAAACCTCCATTCACCGCGACGAGATTTTCATTCGTGCCAGTGCGAAAGGGCTTCCCGTGGGAGTTCTGGAAAATGGCAAGAACGCAGAGACTGCATTCGATTCACTCCGCGCGGAAATACTGTCCAAGCTGGCGAAGTCCCGCGTCACAGCCACTTACCAGCCGCACTGATGGATCCCGTCAACCCATGGCTTGACCCCGCGGCAGTCCGGCACCTCGCCGAGCAACTGCTGCGCCCCGTCGCCCCAGCTCACCCTTCTACGGCAGATCCCGGATTTGATGACTCGTTCATAGGTTTCATATCAGCCGAAGTGGCCACGCCCGCGCCTGAACCGCCCGTATCCGCACCGTTTTCCGCGACACTGCCAACGCTATCCGTCCCGCCGCCTCCACAAGCCATTCAGCCCACAATATCCGCCCCGTCGCGCACAAAGTTCCTTCAACGATTTTACACCTTCCGGGATTGGCTGGCAAAAAATCACCAAGCCACTGACATCTTCCTACTCGATCGCGAGGGCAAAGTGATTTTCGACGAAAGCGACCACGGACGGTTCCACTTCATGGCAAAGAACCTCGCGTGCTCCACACGTGCGGTCGGAAACGTCCACATCAAGATCGGCCCCTCCGCCATCCTTGAATTGATCCCCTGCGAAACTTCCTACGGCTACATCGTCCTCGGCGCGATGGTTGCGGATGCGCTACCCGCCGCCCAAATTGATACTATCACGAAATTTCTCATCCAGACGGCTTCCCTCACTTAGCGGAAATGTTTGTGCGCCGTATTGGTAAGGCAGGGAAATCGAAACCTCACTCTTCTCACCACCTCTTACTTGAGAATTAAATTTTGAGTGTTGAAATTTCAGCTAACGGCAACCACGACCGGCTCGATGCCTACCTCGCCGCCGAACTGCCGGATCTCTCCCGCTCCCGCATCCAAGCGCTCATCCGCGAGCAGCACATCCTGCTAAACGGCAAGCCCGCGAAGCCCCGCGACTCCGTGAAATCCGGCGACTCCATTTCCCTCGCCCTCCCCGAGGCCGTCCCGGACATCGCCGCCCCGCAGGACATCCCGTTGGATATCCTCTTCGAAGACGAACACATCCTCGTCCTCCACAAGGAACATGGAATCGTCGTACACCCCGCGCCCGGCAACCCCGACGGCACCCTCGTCAACGCCCTCCTCCACCACTGCAAAGGCCAGCTCTCCGGCATCGGCGGGGTCGAGCGTCCCGGCATCGTCCACCGCCTCGACAAGGATACCTCCGGCTGCCTCGTCGTCGCGAAAACCGACACCGCCCACCAATCCCTCACCACCCAGTTTTCCGAGCGATCCACCATGGAAAAGCTCTACCTCGCCGTCACCCACGGCATCCCGCCCAAGGAAAAAGACACGATCTTCACCCACATCGGCCGCCACCCCGTAAACCGCCAGAAAATGGCCGTCATCACCCCGCCAGCCGGAAAGACCGCGATCACCGATTACGAAACCCTCGCCACCGATCCCGCCACGAAAACCGCCCTCGTCCTTTGCCATCTCCACACCGGCCGCACCCACCAGATTCGCGTCCACATGCACCACCTCGGCACCCCCATCCTCGGCGATCCGATCTACGGCAAAAAGCACGAACTCCCCACCCCGCGCCTACTGCTCCACGCGTGGCAGCTCACTTTTAATCACCCCGTCTCCGGAAAAAAGCTCCACTTCACCGCCCCACCCCCCGAGGATTTCCGACCATGGCTGGAAATGCAAGGATCGTAGACTTTAGGCTAATATGGCATGGGGGCTTTAACTCCCAGAATTTTTACGTGTTAGAAATAATACTGAAGTCCCCTGCCCTTTGCAGGCTAAAGCCTACTCTTCGAACATTTCACCCCGCCGCCAGCACCGCCCGCCGCACCTTCCCCGTCGGCCCACGCAGGAAACGCTTCGCAAGTTCCTCGAACTGCTCGGATAAGTCCGTTAGATAGATCTCCAGCTTGCCCTCACCCGTTTTCCCACTGAGTAGATCTTTCTCCTCCAGCATATTCTTCAGGTGTTCTGCGCAGGTTGTCGCGGAATCCACCAGCCGCACATCATCGGGCAGGATCTCGGTAAGCAGCGGAATCAGCAACGGATAATGAGTGCAGGCCAGCATCAGGGTATCGATCCCCTTCGTCATCAGCGGCTCCAAGTATTTCCGTAGGATCTCCCTCGTGACATCTTCGGAAATCCAGTTTTCCTCGATTAGCGGCACGAGTAGCGGCGTGGCGATCCCATGGATCATCAGCCCGCGTTTCCGTATCGCGAGCTCGTGTTGGTAGGCGTGGGATTGGATCGTGCCCCGCGTCGCGATGATACCGATGCGGTCAGCGTCCGCGTTTGCAAGGGCTGCTTGAACGCCTGGTTCGATCACCCCCATGATGGGCACCGGGCAGTTTTTCCAGAACTCGGGAAGCGCGTGCGCCGTCGCCGTGTTACACGCCACCACGATCGCCTTCACGCCTTTCGAGAGTAGGAAATCCACATCCTCCGCCACGAACCGGCGTATCGTTTCCGGGCTTTTCGAGCCATAGGGCAGGCGCGCCGTATCGCCGAGATAGATCACATCCTCGCCGGGCAAGAGATCCTGCACCGCCCGCACCACGGTCAATCCGCCCACTCCCGAATCAAACAATCCCAAAGCCGCTTCGTTCACGAGCGCGATTGTTGCGATCCAGCGGATTTCATCAACAACCAATCGCCGCCGATTTAACCCTCGGCTTCCCAGTCACCTCGCAAACCAAGTCTTCCTTGAAGTTTGAAGTTTAAAATTTAAGGTTTCCCCTAATGTCTTCCTGCGGCCCGAAAATGAACATGGATCCCACCCTCCACCGGGAGAAAAAACCGGATTGGATCAAGGTGCGCCTACCGAACAATCCAGCCTTCTGGTCCACGAAGTCGCTGATCACCGATCTCAAGCTCGTCACGGTGTGCGAGGAAGCCCAGTGCCCGAACCGCTGGGAATGCTGGGGACAAGGCACGGCCACTTTCATGATCGCCGGCGACAAGTGCACCCGCGCCTGTGGCTTCTGCGCCGTGAAAACCGCGAAACCCGACGCCCTAGAATCCGACGAGCCCGCCCGTGTCGCCGAGGCCACCCGCCGCATGAACCTGCGCCATGTCGTCATCACCGCTGTCGCCCGTGACGATCTCCGCGATGGCGGCGCCGAGCATTTCCGGGAAACGATCCGCGCCGTCCGCGAGGTAAATCCCGAGATCATCATCGAAGTCCTCGTCCCCGATTTCAACGACCGCGACTGGGCACTGCAAATGGTCATGGACGCCCGCCCGCACATCTTCAACCACAACCTCGAAACCGTCGAACGCCTCACCCCGCTCGTCCGTTCCCGCGCGAAATACCAGCGCTCTCTGATCGTCCTGAAAAAAGCCAAGCAGATGGTCAGCGGCCACGTCGCTACGAAATCCGGCATCATGCTCGGCCTCGGCGAGCGCCGCGAGGAAATCCTCACCGCGATGGATGATCTGTTGGCGCACGATGTCACCGTCCTGACCCTCGGCCAATACCTCCGCCCCACGCCGAAGCACCTGCCCGTTGTCGAATACATCCACCCCGACGCGTTCGCCGAATACAAGCAGATCGCCCTCGAAAAAGGCTTCCGCCACGTCGCCTCAGGCCCGCTCGTCCGCTCCTCCTACCACGCCGCCGATTTCCGCCCGGAACTCGATGTCCTCCAAGCCATAGAAACCGACCTCCGCGCCGCCGACGGCCTCGAACTCGGCCCCGAACATCTCCCGCTCCCCGCCCTCAAGCCCTCCTTGGTTTCGTAGAAAATTTTCACCGCAGAGGCGCAAAGGCCGCAGAG
Source organism: Prosthecobacter debontii (assembly GCA_945869855.1). GTDB lineage: Bacteria > Verrucomicrobiota > Verrucomicrobiia > Verrucomicrobiales > Akkermansiaceae > Luteolibacter. The sequence continues at coordinate 6,911 of CAMBQC010000044.1, read as the reverse complement.
GGTCGCAGAGCCGTACCAATGATCTCTTTTCTTGTGTCTTGTGTCTCCAAGTCTTCCGTCTTTATGCCCTGGCTCATCAAATCCGAACCCGACGTTTTCTCGATCCACGATCTCGAAAAGGTCGGTCAGGAACCGTGGTCCGGCGTGCGGAACTACCAAGCGCGCAACTTCATGTGGCGCGATATGAAAGTCGGCGATCGCGCCCTCTTCTACCACTCGAACGCCAAGCCGCCCGGCATCGCTGGTGTGGCCAAGGTTGCCTCCACGCCCTACCCCGACCCCACCCAGTTCGATAAAAAATCCGAGTATTTCGACCCCGCCGCAACCGAGGAGAAGCCGCGCTGGTATCTCGTCGATTTCGAACACGTTACGACATTCAAGGAACTCCTCCCACTCGAAACGTTGAAAGCCGACAAGACCCTTTCCGAAATGCTCGTCTGTAAAAAAGGCACGCGGCTATCGATCACACCGGTGGAGAAAAATCATTTCGCCCGCGCGCTGAAGATGGCGGGATGCGGAGCGCTGTGAGGATCAGCTTCACTCCACCGCTACAGCGGCGGGAGGCTCCTTTTTGGGTGGAGGCACGATCCTCGGCCTTGGTTGCCGCATCGGTGCCGGAGTGGCGCTGAGCGCATGGTCAAGGCCGCGGCGCATCGCGTAAACCTGCCTACGCCAGTCCTCCGGAACCGTGGACAGTTCATGACGATCGCCGACGATCCCTTCGAAAAGCAATTTACCTGCCGTATCCACGATTCTGACGGAGTCGCCGTGGCTAAGACGAGTCACCTCCGCGCTGCCCCGGGAATCCGTGACCACGGCTTTTTTTTCCTCAAGGTCCATGATCCGTATCGCACCGTCGTCAGGACGCATCACGGAATCAACCAGCATACGCCGCATCTCCTCGTCTTCGCCACCCTTGCCTTCGCCGAGGGTGACCTTTAGGTCGAGCGATTTCCCCTCTCGGAAAACGGAAAGTGTGACCTTGTCGCCGGGCGCAGCGAGCCGCAATAGAGTCGCGAGCTGGCCTTCGTTCACTAGCATCTGTTCCCCCATTTTCCAGAGCAGGTCGTGCTTGCGGACCCCCGCCTGATCCGCCGGACCGCCCGCCGCGATTTCCTTGACAACGAAACCGATACCCGGCGGCAGCGCGGGAAGCTGAGTCGTCGTGACATCATCGGGCTTGGAAACGCTGAGTCCCAGCCATGCCTCGCCGACAGGCTGTTTCGCAACCGCGACCGGCGCGGCGTCCTGGGCGGAACCGAGCGCGCCGCAAACCAATGCGAACGACAGGAGATGGACGGAAGCGCGCATTTCAGAAAGTGCTGACAGGCAGCAGAACCATTTCCCTGCGTGGCTCGGTGAGCGTGACCTCGATGCCGGTTTCCTCATCAAGAATCCTGCTTTCCCCGATCACCCGGACACTCATTTTCCTCACCGCCGATCCACCGGCATCCACGAAAAGCCCCTCATCGAGCACTTTCTCCACGCGATCCAGTTCCGTGATCACGACCATCCCATCATCCTCCGCGATACCAACAAGCGGAGCACTTTCCCAGCTGCCGAAGGGAAACGCAAATACCCCGATGGTCACCGCCGCCGCGATACCGCTGAGCCATTTCGCCCAGTGCGGAAAACCATGACGCAGCACTTCTGCGCTACCCGAAAGCTCATCGAGCTGTGCCTCCATACCCGCCTGCGCGGTTTCGCTCAACGCAGCGGGCATCAGCTGCAGCAGAGCCTTTTCCATCGCGTCGTATCGATCGGCCTCACGCATGACGTTCCTCCCTCATCTGTTTGAGATCCTGCGTCAGTTGCTCCAGCGCGTAGCGGTAGCGGGATGCCGCCGTGTTCGGGGAAATGGCGAGCACCTCGGAAATCTGCGCGAAGGTCAGTCCGCCCCAGGTTTTCATCACGATCACCTCGCGGAGCTTGTCGCTGAGGTTCTGCACGGCGTCGCGCAGCCGCACGGAGTCCTCGTCATCCTCCATCACCGGATCGAGCCAGACGTCCTGGAAATCGTTGAGATAGACGATGGCCTCCTCGCGCTTCCTGCGGCGCTTCTCGGAGCGGTGCAGCATCAGCCCTGCGAAGCGGATGGTGGAGAAAACCAGCGGCAGATCCGGCGGCTTGCCACCCCGGTTTTCCTCCTGCTGGTAATGCCACATTTTCAGCACCGCCTCCTGCACCAAGTCCTCGGCATCCTCACGCGTCTTCCCCCAGCCGCGCGCAAAAAGCAGCAAACGCGGGCCGTTTTCGGCCAGCCATCGCTTCCATACATCTGAGAAGTTTCCCATGTCTTCCTCCTCATAATGCCCTCAATCCGCCGAATTGTCTCTCCGAAAATCCTATCTTGCCCCCTCCGTGAAAAAAGTCCACTTTCCCCCTGACGCCGGGGTGGCGGAATTGGTAGACGCGCTTGACTTAGGATCGCATGATTCGCCTTTGCTAGGCGTTGCAACATGTTAATTTTCAGCGAGTTAGAGAAATCATTCCCGCGCGAAAAACTCCAAAAAAGGGTCAAAATGCATACTTTTTTAAGGGTCAGGTATGCACGCTGGTATGCACCGAAAAAACCGCGCGCGCGGGCGAGGGGGTAGCAACTTTAGGAGGGCTGTCCCCACTAATGTTTTCGATGCAAAAGAAAGACCGCGCCCCAGACTAGGGACGCGGCCGGGTGGAGCTTAAACACCCTTTTCCTCGGCGGTAATCAATCGCCGGAAAACTATGTGGCCGCTCTATCGTCGGCAAGGAAGGCCTGTGCGCCCTGCTGCGCGGCCTTCTCCGTCCACTGATCGAGGAGCCCGTGAGACGCTGCCACGCGGTCTGCAATGTAGCTCGCCAGTTGGCCTAGGTGCTGATCCTCGATAAAGTCGAGCAGACCGCCAACGTTGAACTTGGCCATTGCCTTGTCGAGACCGACGCGGACTTCGGCGATGAGGCGGTCGCAAACCGGAATGAGCTGTGCGTCGAGGCGAGTGAGTTCTGGCTGGATCGCGGCGTATGCTTCCCTTTCCACGGCCTTGGCAATCGCCGGGGTCTCAGCCATGCCGGCCAGTTTTGCGACGGTGGCCAAGCAGTCCTCCAGTCCCTCGGGCGTGGTCTGTTCTGCCACGGCTAGCTTGGCCAGTTCCAGCTCGTCGCGGAGCTTGGTGGCCGAGTAGGCGGCGGCCTTCGCGGACAAGTCGGCTTTCTGCTGGGATACCTGTCGGAAGAGTTCGACTTCCTCAGCGGTCAGTTTGACTAGGCGGAGCTTGCTGTGGAGATCGAGCGGACTTGCCCCGCTGTGAGGATGTCGGAGTTCGATGGTTTCGCCTGCTTGCAGTGGTTTGGTAATCATGATGGTAGTTTCGAGAAAGTGTTGTTGGAGGTTTGGGAGTAGCCACGAGCGGAGAGTTCCGCAATGGCGAGCTGGTCACCTGCTTGTGCTGCGGTGGCGAGATGCCCGAATGCCCATTGAGCGACCGGGAGGTCACCTTGCCTTTTGTCTGTGCGGCCTTTGGGTGCGGACACTGGCTTAGTGACAGGCTGGGGCAGTCGCTTGCGTGCTTGTGCGGTGATCGTTTCGCACAACTCATAGATGCGGTCTTTTTTCGGTGCTTTTTTTTGTGCTGCTCTGTGAACAGCAACTGCTCGATCAAGCACAGTGCCTGCAGTGCCGGAAAGCACAGCGTCGATGTCTCCGGTCGTGAGGTTCTGAACGTGTACGGCGGTGGTCGGTAGCTTGCTCACAAGAAGGCTTCGGCTCTCATCGAGGAGGGCGGATGCTTCGCGTTGATTCGCTGGCTTAGTGCCTGTGGATAGGAATTTTTGTAGTAGTAGTGACGGCTTCATAGTTTTGTAATACGTTTGGATATCTGTTTTCGAGTGATCGGATTTGAGAGTGCTTCGCGCAGTTTGCTGCGGCGGCTAGAATTGAGGAGATGAAGAAAAACTTTGTCGGGGTCGGGCAGGAGTTCGCGGGGGATTGAATTACTGTGGACGCAGTAGCTCAGTGCCTGCCGGGTCACGCCATACGCCCGTGCATAGGCGGCTAGTGATGGTTCGGGGCGGGGCATAAAATGAGATTCCGGCGAATGCTGGCGAAAGTCAAATTTCGCTAGCTTTCTGTTCGGGCTTGTCCTCCAAGGGCGGGCGGAGGGCATCACAAAATGCTTCGAGCGGATCGGTACGCGGCAGTGGATTGGCTTGGAGTTCTGCAAGCTCGCGGCGGAGCTTGCGCCAGTCGCGGAGCAGGGCGGAAAGTTTCGGTGGGGGTGGTTTCATTTTGATGAAGGTTTGCCTTTCCAGTAATCGGCGGACATATCAGCGAAGGCGTTTTGGATCTCGCGCAGACGCTGCCGCACAAGCGGGGCAGATTGGGAGAGTGTCAGGCCAAGGCATAGCTGCGGAAGCTGGACTTCGAAGGCGCGGAGCATGGCTTTGATGGCGGAGGCAATCCGGACGGTATCCGTTTCCACCTCGGTGCGGGATACTAGGTCGCCTAGTGCCTTCTTGTTGGCAATCTCGGCGGCTTCGCGCTGGGCGCGGACTAGGCCGATCCTCTCTTTTCGGAGTGCGGCGGCTGTGTCTGAGTTCTCGCGCTCGGCTAACCATTCCCGCGCCCCGGTGATGCTATCCGGCATTCCCTTGGCTAAGAGCGTGGACGTGTGCCGGGGGGTGTATCCAAGAGCCTTGGCGAGTTTGGCGACTGTGCCGGACTCCCGGCGTTTCGTTGGTGGTTTATTCATAGGTGGTGGTGGTGATAGGAAGGGAGATTGAGTTTCAAAAAGTTTGTCTAGGTTTTCCTTGGGGTCAGCCCTTCCCCATGTTGAACGGTGGGGAAAAGATTCCTTTTTCTTCTCGCTGCGGCTGGCATGGCTCTGGTTGCTTCGAGGTTCGCTTGTGCGGGGGTTTCGGCTGTTCGATGGGCGAAGTTGCCACAAGCGGACGCGGCGGGCTTGTGGGCGGCAGGGTGAACTCGTAATAGGTCGCGCCCGTCGCCCAAGGTGCTTTGCAGCGGATCGTGAGGAACAGTCCGTGCCGGGTCGCAAAGGCGCGGGCTTGTCCATCGCAGGGGCAATATGGCTGGGTCACAAGTGCCCGGCTGCCGTGCCCGTCGAACATGACGCTTCCCCAGTGATCCCACAAATCGGAGTTGAGGGCGGCGGTGGGTGTCCATCCTGCCCGCCATGTCCCGGCTGCGACGGCTGCGCGGCGCATGATCGGCTTGAACTGCGGAGGGAGGTGGTGGGGCTTCCATGTGGCATTCCATTGGAGCATCGCGGCATGGCCTGTGAGTGGTCTTGTTGGCTTCATTGTGTTTTGAGTGAGCTGCTGAAATGTTGTTCCGGGAAGGGCGGGAAAACCCCCCTATTACATAAGGGGGGGTTGTTCCCTTTCCCGCTTGCCGTGCGGGAAGGGATTCCGTTTTCCCGCTATTTTCCCGCTGTTCCCGCTGCGGTTAGAGTCCATGCGAGCAAGCCCGATTTCCTAAGCACGCCAAGGGATTCCGCTTTCTGCATCCGCTTTTTCATTGTGTCGGTTTTTGTTAGATTCTCTTTCCCGCTGATTTCCATTTCGATTTCTGCGGCCTCTTTTGGAGAGAGAGCGGGAAAGGTCGTATTTTCCCGCTGTGAGGCGTTTTCGTAGATCGCCCCCCAAGTTTCACGCGCATCCGATACGGCTTTTTCTTCCCGCTGCGCTGCCTTCAGTCCGGCGGCACGGCCTTGGAAAAGGTGCATCTCGGCTTCATCGTCCCAAGCAAAGCAGAATCCTTGTTCCTTTGGAAGATCGCGCTTTCTCATGTCCGTTCCGTAGATGGTGGAGATGCTGGTTTCGGTGTCCTTGTCGATCCGGAGGTTGGCAAAGGCTTTTCGGTTCAACTCGCTGCCAAGGTGTCCGCGTGTCTTGCCTTGGTCAGTGCCGGGGTTCTCGTGAAGGATGGCAAAGATAGCGCATTCGTATTTTTGGGCGAGTGCGTGGATTCTCGAAACAAGCTCCAGCGATTCCGTTTCATCGTTCGGGCTTTTGCATAGGTCGGCGATGCCGTCGATGATTACCGCGTCGATCCTGCCGTGCCTGTCGGCTTCCTTGGCCAGTGCGCCCTCCAGAATCATCAGGCGTTCGCTGCGAGCAAACATGACAAGCGGGAGGGAAACTAGGCGGGCGGAAACTGCCGGCATTCCTGCGCGGGTGATGCTGCGGGTGACAAGGCCGTGCCAGTCGGCGCGGGATTGCTCGGTGTCCAAGTGGACGATTGCGCCCTCGGCTAGTCCCTCCCATTCAAAGCGGAGGGTGTCGCCTTTGACCGCGTATTGCCCGCGCTGTGCCGCGCCAAGGATGGCGGAGACAACGGCGGACTTACCCACCTTAGACTTGCCTTGGAGGGCTGTTAGGTTGCCGCGTGCCGCGACTGCAACGTCGCCGATGGCCATGCACGCTTCATCCGGTGGCGGTGTTTCGTCGGGGTCGTATGCCATGGCATAGGCACGGGCGAGCAGGTCTTTTGTGTCGGGTGCTGCCCGCGTCCCTGCCGACGGCGTGGAAGATGCCGACGGCGTGGCGAAGATGTCCCTGCACGCGTCTTCCACCTCGGTGGGCTGGAATGGGCGGCGGAGCGTGCCGTCATAGTCGGCCAGCTTCGCGGCGGTGTCCTCCTTGGTCATGCCGTGCTGTTCGCAATGACGAACGGCTTTCAAGAGCCAATCGTGAATGCCGTTGTTGGGCGGCGGTGGGAAGCCGACGTTCAGACCTACCTTAAAGCTCGGTGAGGTCTTGGAGGTCTTCGCTGCCGTCGGTGATGGCTCTGCCGTGATCGGCACGAGCGGGACGGCCTCACTGTTCCACCGTGCCTCTGGGTCGTATGAGACGAAACACATCCGCACCGGGTCTTTCGTGGCCGTGTCCACCTTCAGCTCGTAGGTGGCGGCCAT
>CAMBQC010000043.1 GCA_945869855.1 Prosthecobacter debontii | reverse complement strand
CATCGGCGGCCCGCAGGGCGACAGCGGCCTGACCGGACGCAAGATCATCGTCGATACCTACGGCGGTATGGGCCGCCACGGTGGCGGTGCTTTCTCCGGAAAAGACCCGTCGAAGGTCGATCGCTCCGCCGCCTACATGGGTCGCTGGGTTGCGAAAAACGTGGTCGCCGCCGGCCTCGCCTCGAAGTGCGAGGTGCAGTTCGCTTACGCGATCGGCCACCCGCAGCCGCTCTCCGTCCACATCGACACCTTCGGTACCGGCGATGACGCCAAGGTGCTCGCCGCCGTGCTCAAGGTTTTCTCCTTCAAGCCCGCAGACATCGTCAGCCAGCTCAAGCTGCTGCGCCCCATCTACTCAAAAACCACGAACTACGGCCACTTCGGCAAGGACGACGCGGATCTGACATGGGAGAAGACGGACAAGGCCGCCGCGCTGAAAAAGGCGCATGGCTGAGAGCGCCAGACTCAAGACACAAGACTTCAAGACATAAGATAAGAGGATGAGTTCGGAGCAGCATCATTTTGAGGAGTTGGAGGTTTGGAAGCGTTCGTCGCGACTGGCCGTTTCCGTCCTTGAGCTGATTGATCCTATTCGACTATTCGCGCTGCGGGATCAGATCGAACGGAGCTGCATTTCCGTATCATCGAACATCGCCGAAGGAGCGGAACGAGATAGTAACCGGGAGTTCCGCCGTTATCTCGCCATCTCGAAAGGGTCGGCGGGCGAACTCAGGACGCAGCTCTACATCGGGATAAGGGCAGGGATTTTCGACACAGAAAAAGCAACTCCACTTATCCAAGAAGCCAAGGAAATCGGTGCCATGCTAGAAGGTCTGCGCCGTCGCCTCCTCCCGCCCGGAATCATCCCAAAACTCCTAAGCATCCTCTTCTAACTCTTGTGTCTTGTGTCTCAAAGTCTTGCGTCTCAAGCCCAATATCATCTAAACCAACCAAACCACCACTAACCTCCAATACAAAAACAATGAGCTTCACAGATTACAAAGTTAGGGACATCGGCCTTGCCGATTTCGGCCGCAAGGAAATCGATATCGCCGAGCACGAGATGCCCGGTTTGATGGCGACACGGGAAAAATACGGCAAGACCAAGCCGCTCCAAGGCGTGCGCGTCATGGGCTCGCTGCACATGACGATCCAGACCGCGGTGCTCATCGAGACCCTTGCGGATCTCGGAGCGGAAGTGCGCTGGGTTTCCTGCAACATTTTCTCCACCCAAGATCACGCCGCCGCTGCCATGGCTGCGAAGGAAATTCCGGTGTTCGCTTGGAAGGGCGAGACGCTGGAGGAATATTGGTGGTGCACATGGAAAGCACTCGTCAACAAGGACGGTCTCGGCCCGCAACTCATTGTCGATGACGGCGGCGATGCGACCCTTCTCATCCATAAGGGTTACGAAATGGAGAACGGCTCCAACTGGATCGAAAGCCCGGGCGAAAGCGAAGAGGAGCAGGTCATCAAAGATCTTCTTAAGGATATCAAGGTCAAGCAGCCCGGAATTTTCCATACCATCGTGAAAGACTGGAAAGGTGTTTCCGAAGAAACCACAACCGGAGTGCACCGGCTCTATCAGATGGCGAAAGCTGGCACGCTGCTCATCCCTGCGATCAACGTGAACGACTCCGTCACGAAATCGAAGTTCGACAACCTATACGGCTGCCGCGAATCGCTGCTCGACGGCATCAAGCGCGCCACCGACGTGATGATTTCCGGCAAGGTCGGCGTCGTTTGCGGATACGGCGATGTGGGTAAAGGCTGCGCGCAGGCACTCCGCGGCGCAGGTGCCCAGGTGGTCGTCACCGAAATCGACCCGATCTGCGCGCTGCAGGCGGCCATGGAAGGTTTCCGCGTGCTGCCCATCGAGGACACCCTCGGCTGGGGCGATATTTACGTCACCACCACGGGCAACAAGGACATCATCACCTTTGACCACATGTCGAAGATGAAAGACCAAGCCATCGTCTGCAACATCGGCCACTTCGACAACGAAATCCAGATGGACAAGCTCAACAAGGCACCGGGCGTTGTGAAGCTGAACATCAAGCCCCAGGTGGACAAATACACGTTCCCGACCGGCAACAGCATCTACATGCTCGCCGAAGGCCGCCTCGTGAACCTCGGCTGTGGAACGGGCCACCCGTCCTTCGTGATGTCGAACAGCTTCACTAACCAGACGCTCGCCCAGATCGACCTTTGGGAAAACCGCGACAGCTACAAGCCCGGCCAAGTAACCGTGTTACCAAAGCACCTCGACGAGGAAGTCGCCCGACTCCACCTCGCCAAAATCGGCGCGAAACTTACGGTTCTTACCAAAGACCAGGCGGACTACATCGGCATCACGCCGGAAGGCCCGTTCAAGGCGGATCACTACCGCTATTGATCGTAACGCACATCGAAAATTCCCCGAAGCCAGCCGAGAGATCGGCTGGCTTTTTTTGGGGGAAAATGCTTGTGATGATCCGAATGAATGGATAGATTGTCGCAAATGAAATACAAAGCGAAAGCAAGCGAAAAAATGAAAGCCATGCTGGCGCGTGCGGATGAGGGCGAGGAGAGCAGCAGTATCCTCCGCGAACCCGAAGCCGCCTACATGGTGGAGAAAGTGCGGAACGGGCTGGATTTCATTGAGTTCCACGCCTTTCGGGAAATGATCGGTATCACAGAGGAGCGTCTCGGCGCGTTGCTCGGCATGTCCCGCGCCACCCTGCATCGCCGGAAAAAAAGCGGCCATTTGGATCGTTCCGAATCAGATCGGTTGGTGCGTTACGCCCGGATACTCAATCGTGTCACGGAATTCTTCCAATCGCGCAAGGCGGCCGCAGAGTGGCTGAATTCCCCTGCTTTTGCTTTCAACGGGGAGACGCCCTTGGACTACGCGGACACCGAGATTGGCGCGCGCGAGGTGGAGGCGCTTGTGGGGCGGATCGAACATGGCGTTTTCTCCTGAGCAATGCCCCTTTTTTTCCGTATCTGCGAGACCCGCCATGCCGTCGATGCGCTCAGCGGCGAGGGTTCGCGGCTCTTCGGCGGGCGCTGGAATCCGCCGGGTTTGTCTGCCGTGTATCTCGCCGAGTCACGGGCGCTGGCTGCGCTTGAAATCCTTGTCCATGCGCGGATGGATATAATCCGACTGAACTGGACATTGGTCGAGGTGGAAGTGCCAGAATCATTGATCGAAACGCCGGTATCTGCGGATTTGCCCGCTGCTTGGGATATCCAGCCGAAATCCCTTGCCGCCCGAAGCTTCGGTGAGGAATGGCTACGGAACTCTTCCAATGTAGGGTTGCGGCTGCCAAGCGCCGTGATTCCAGAGGAAAACGTGCTGTTGCTCAATCCGAACTCCCCATGCATCACGGAGATCCGCGTCAGTCCGCCAAGACGATTCCCTTTTGATGCCCGGTTGTGTGAGATAGGGACTCGCGGTCGGGAATGAGAATCGGCCTCACTCAACGATCACCGGCGTACCGATCTCCACGTTGTCGAAAAATTTCTCCGACATGTGGTGGGGCATGCGGACACAGCCGTGCGAAGCCGCGTAGCCGGGAAGGTATCCGGTGTGCATTCCGATACCGCCGTCGAAGCGCATGAAATTCGGCATCGGCGCATTGTAGAAAACCTGCCCAGGGCCCGGTTTGTCCACTCGCGTATCGGCGTTGTCATTGACTGTCTCGCCCGTGGCCTTGTCCTTGATCACGCCGTAGAGCGAGGATTTGTGATCCTTGCTCTTCTGGGAGACCTTGAATGCGCCCGCCCGGGTTCCCGTGTCCTCCTTGCCCGAGGAAATGCGTGAAACGCCGACCAGTACGCCGGATTTGTAAAAGTAGGCTTTCTGCTCGCGGCGGTTGATCTTGATCAGAGGACTGCCGGAAACTCCGTCGCCGTCCCAGTAGGAAACGTCGTCGGGGATGGCGGGAGCTGGATGATGCGGACCACCCGAGGTGGGGCGATGAACGGGACCCACACCGGCCATGTAATCCGATCCGGGCGGCGAGCTGTTGAAGCAGGAGGCGAGCAGCAGCGAAGTGCCGAGTAAGAGAATGTATTTCATATTTCCGAAGCGATTCTTGCCCCAATTCGCTGAGAATCAAGACCAAGATCATAATCCAAGCGGGAGCCACGCAGAGATAACGTGCGGGGCAGGAGACCTTGATTTCTCATCATGCCTTTAATCGCAATGCCTAGGCCGCGGCATTTCAACTCCGCCATGCGATCAGCAACAGCGCGAGCGCAGCGGGCAGGTAAAGTAGAGTGGAGAAAAACAGCACACGACAGGATTTCCTCTCGCAATCCACGATGAAACGGAACGCCAGCGCCATGATCGCAAGCCCGAAGAGCGGGCCGCCGACAAGCCACAGCACGCTGGTAAAACCCCAAATCCCAGGCAGCAGCGAGAACACCGCCAGCACCAGCGAAAAGACCGCGCAGAGCACCCCGCTTTTCTTTCCGCTCAAATCCCCGTTCGACCACATCTTGTATCCGGCATCCTCGTATTCCGCTCGGCAGAGCCAGTTGATTGCAACGAAGTGCGGGAGCTGCCAGAAAAACAGGATGCCGAAAAGGAACCACGCCTCGGGCGCGAAAATTCCACCCCCACCGCCAACCCATCCGATCATCGGCGGGATCGCCCCGGGGATGGCTCCGACCAAGGTATTCATCGAACTCATCCGCTTCATCGGAGTGTAGATGAAAACGTAGATCGCAACCGTCGCCGCCGTGAGATAGGCCGTCGGACCGTTCACCATCACCGCGAGGTGAATAATGCCGACCGCCGAGAGCACCCACCCGAAGGCGAACGCCGTGACTGGACTCATCCGCCGCGAAGGCAGCGGTCTGTCTGCCGTCCGTTTCATAACGGCGTCGAGATCGATCTCCATCAGTTGGTTGAACGCCGCCGAGCCAAACGCCGCCGCCGCCGTGCCGATCAGCGTGTGAAACAGGGTCGCCCACTCCAACGGCATACCTTTGCGTGCGAGCAGGTAGCCGAATAACGCCGTCACCAGCACAAAGAAATTCAGCCGCACCTTCATCAGCACGCTGAGATCCTCCCGTAGGTTCGGGGTCTTGTTGATCAGTTCCTCTTTTTCCTCCACGCCCGAACCCTGCCGCACCCTCGGCGCGGAGTCCAGCGGGGAACAGCGGTCAGCCGATAACCTCAAGTTTAAGCCCTTCGATGACGCTGAAATGCCGCTTGTTCCTAGTCACAAGCGGGAGATTGAGACTCACCGCGACGGCGGCAATCCAGAGATCGTTCTGTCCTATGTTTCGGTATTCACCCGTATCCTGCAGCCGTGCGCAAAGTCCCGCATAGGCCTCAACAGCCGAACTGGCATCCAACAAAAGAACCCCGATCCCGAGGAACTGATCCACACGCTCGGAGTCATGACCGGCGCGAACCGCTCCATGCTTGAACTCACCAACGACAATCCAAGGGATTCCCAGGCTTTTCGCAGAGTTGCGACCCGCATAGGAAGCCGCCCACGGTTGGTTCCGCCATAAACCGATCAGAAAAGACGTGTCCGCAATCAGATCCACGGATCCTCCTTTACCGCGGAACGCTCATTGATCGCCTCCTCCATCAGGGCATCCTTCTCCTTATCAAGGTTTCCCGCCGCCTGCACATGGCTCAAAAACGCTCCCAAGGTGCCGGGTGCTGGAATCACACGCTTCACCACACTGGAAAAGGATTCCCGCGAACCCTTCTTCCAAGCTTTCAAGCGCTCATACGCCGCTTCGTCTAGTGTAATCGTTTTCATTCGGTTTGTGTATGCACGAATAGGCACACGAACTTAGATATAATCAAGCGATATATAATTATCAAAGATGCCATCACCTTCATTTGGAAAGCAAACCTCTTCCTTGAGAATTACAGTTTAGAATTTGAGGTTTTACCGCACCACCCTCGCGCCGCCACCGGAGATCTGTTTCTCCACTTCCTTGCGGGTCGCCATCGAGGTATCGCCGGGCGTGGTGGATGCTAAAGCACCGTGAGCCGCGCCGTATTCCACGGCCATCTGCGCGTCGTTAAACTCCAAGAAACCGAATTGTATCCCGGATGCAAAGGAATCACCGCCTCCCACACGGTCGAGGATTTCAAGTCCATCGTATTTCAGCGACTCGTAGAATTTCCCTTCGTGCCAGAGGATCGCGGACCAATCGTTGATTGTTGCGGTCTTCACCCCGCGCAGGGTGGTCGCGGCCACCTTGAAATTAGGAAACTCGTTCACCGCCGTTTCAATCATGGCCTTGAAGGCGTCGAGCTCGATGTGCGAAATATTATGATCCACACCTTCGACTTCGAAACCGAGAGACGCGGTGAAATCCTCTTCGTTGCCGATCATCACATCCACATATTTCGCGATCTCGCGGTTCACCTCTCGCGCCTTGCCGAGGCCGCCGATGGTTTTCCAGAGCGACGGGCGGTAGTTCAGGTCATAGGAAACGATGGTACCATATTTGTTCGCCGCCTTCACCGCCTCTACAGTGATGTCCGCCGTGCTCTCGGAGAGCGCCGCGTAGATCCCGCCGGTGTGGAACCAGCGCACGCCGAGTTTCCCGAAAATGTGATCCCAATCGACGTCACCCGGCTTGAGCTGCGAGGCCGCCGTGTTGCCTCGATCCGGATTCCCCACCGCCCCGCGGATGCCAAATCCGCGCTCCGTGAAATTCAGACCGTTGCGCACCGAACGCCCGATCCCGTCGTCCTCGCGCCACTGGATGAAATCCGTGGCCACCCCGCCCTGCATGATGAAATCCTCGATGAGGTGGCCCACCTCGTTGTCCACGAAAGCCGTCACCACCGCCGTCTTGTAACCGAAGCATTTCCGCAAACCGCGCGAGGTGTTGTATTCGCCTCCGCCCTCCCAGGCCGCGAACTGGCGCGCGGTGCGGATCCGCCCCTCACCGGGATCGAGGCGCAGCATCACCTCGCCGAGCGAGATCTGGTCAAAGGCACAATCGGATTTCGGTTTGATGGTCAAAGACATGGCAAAGGAATTCAAAGACCCGTGGGCTTGTATGTAAAGAGGTTTGAAAACGGCAAAGCGCTCTAACATAAATCCCTTGACGTAACGAGATTCATCGTCACGTTATTTCCCGTCACATGAACTCCGCCCCGTCCTTCTTCCGCGCCCTTGGCGATGAGACCCGCTGGCGCATTGTCCGGCTCGTGATGGATCGCGCGCTCTGCGTCTGCGAACTCGCTGAAATCCTGGGGATGCCGCAGTCATCCGTTTCCAGCCACGTGCAGATTATCCGTAAGGCAGGCCTACTGGAGAGCGAGCGATGCGGGAAATGGACGTATTTTCGCATCCTCGGCAAGCACCTCCCGCTTCTCACTCACCTGATCGAATCTCTCCCCAACGACCCCAATCACAAGACCGATCTGAAAAAAGCGAAAGCCCGCCTTAAGGATCGCGAAAGCAGTTGTTGCCCCGGCCCCATCAAACTCTCCACACCATGAAACTCTCCGAACTAAAATCCCTCCTCGCCGGAAATGCCGACCGCCATTTTCGCATCCGCCTGCCGGACGGCGATGCGATCCCGCTTTGCTTCCACGTCACGGAGGTCGGTCATGTGCACAAGACCTTCCTCGATTGCGGCGGCACGCGGCGCGAAACCGAAACCTGCCAGCTCCAGGTCTGGGTCGGCGAGGATTACAACCACCGCATCGAGACCGGGAAGATGGCGGAAATTTTAGAAGCAGGAAAATCTGTATTGCTAAATGATTCCGTGCCCGTGGAGATCGAATACGAGGATGGGGTCATTTCCCAATACACGATCACCGGCCACGAGATCACCGGCGATGCGGTCATCCTCGCACTCGCCCACAAGCACACGGAATGCCTCGCGCCGGAACTCTGCGGCCTGCCCTCCATCAACCGCCTTCCGGCTATCGGTGGGAAATCCTCCTGCTGCGCACCCGGCCAAACCTGCTGAAACCATGAAGCATCGTTTCTTCGCGGAATTCCTCGGCACCTTCATCCTCGTTTTCGCGGGAACGGGCGCGATGGTAGTGAATGAGGTCACCGGCGGCGCAATCGGCCACGTCGGCATCGCGCTGACCTTCGGCTTGGTCGTGGCGGCGATGATCTACACTTTCGGCGATGTCAGCGGTGCGCATTTCAATCCTGCCGTATCCATCAGCTTCGCAGTGGCCGGACGTTTTCCCGCCGCCGATCTGCCCGCGTATCTGACTGCGCAATTTATCGGAGCGCTCTGTGCTAGCGGCTCGCTGAAACTCCTTTTTCCGGAATCGTGGAGGCTCGGCATGACGCTCCCGGCGGGCTCGGTATCGCAGAGCTTTTTTCTGGAGATCATACTCACCGCCATCCTGATGATGACGATTCTCAGTGTATCGCACGGCGAGAAGGAAAAAGGCGTCACCGCCGCGATCGCCATCGGAGCTGTAGTGGGACTTGAGGCCATGTTCGCCGGCCCGATCAGCGGCGCTTCGATGAACCCCGTCCGCTCGCTCAGCCCCGCCCTCATCAGCGGACATTTCGAACACATCTGGCTCTACCCATTCGCAACCATTCTCGGAGCACTCATTGCCATCCCACTCTTCAAAATCACTCGCAAATCAGAAACGAATTCATGAAATTACCCGCCATCCTCATCCTCTGCACCGGCAACTCCTGCCGCTCACACCTCGCCGAAGCGATCCTGCGCCGCGCCCTCGGCGATGGTTTCCGCGTCGAAAGCGCCGGCTCGAATCCCGCCGGATACGTCCACCCGCTCGCGATCCGCGCGCTGGAGGAGATCGGCATCGACACCACCGGCCACCACTCGAAGCACATGAACGGTTTCATCGAAGACCAGGTGGAAACGGTGATCACCGTCTGCGGCAACGCCGACCAGGCATGCCCCATCTTCCCCGGCCAGATGAACCGCCACCACTGGCCCTTCGACGACCCTGCCCACGCCACCGGCACCGAGGACGAGCAGTTCGCCGTCTTCCGCCGCGTGCGTGATGAGATACTGAAAGTCTTCGGTGCCTATGCGGCGGGTAGGCTGGATGACAGGAAGGGATGAGCGAGAGGGTTACGATACTCAAAGATCGAAACAAACCGCTTGTCCACTCAAATGGTCATGTTATAGTCATTTCATGGATATGACAGTTACCGAATTCAAGGCCAAGTGCCTCGGAGTCATCGAAAGAGTGCGGAAGGAGAAATCCCGTGTAACGATCACCCGCCACGGTAAACCGGCCGCCGAGTTGGTTCCGATTTCCGCCAGCTCTCCCGGCAAACTTTTCGGACGCGCGAGTAAGTCCACAGTGATTTCCGGTGAAATCCTAACCACAGGGGAAGCCTGGGATGCCGAAGATTGAGAATCTCGTCGCAGCGGTGTTCGACACCCATGTCTGGGTGTGGGCGGCGGCAGGTGACGAGCGGGCCGCAAAAATCAGAAGTTTCTCGGGAACTGCCTTCGTCTCGGCGATCTCGCAATGGGAGGTGTCCATGCTCGTCATGAAGGGACGTCTCGAACTCAAACCCGACGAGCAGACCTGGTTCTCCGAAAACCTGGAGCCGCCCGTTTGCCTCGCCCCGCTGACCTCGGAAATCTCGACGGCAAGCTGCCAACTGCCCGACTTCCACGGCGATCCCGCCGACCGTATCATCGTCGCCACCGCCATCACCCTCGGAATCCCGCTGATCACGGCGGACAAGATGATCATCCGATGGAATGGGGATAACGGGCTGCTTCAGGTCGTCGCGATCTGATCGACACGACAAGCCTATGATACGCTTGCCATCATCGCCGCCTTGATCTCCTCCAGCTTGGAGCGATCCGGTGCCGCGCCCCGTGCCTGATCCGGCTTGCCGCCGCCTTTGCCGCCGGCGAGGGCGGCGAGGTCGCGGAGGAGGTCTCCGGCTTTCAGGCCTTTGGCTAGGGCATCGGTTCCGCAGTGGACGGCGAGGTGGAGTTTCTCGCCGTCATCGACGATGAGCAGCGCCGGGCCGGGGAAATTCTTTTTCTTCAGGCCGTTCTGGAGTTCTTGCGGCAGGGACGCATCGGACTCAAAAGAGACCACGATGGGTTTCCCCAACGCGATGAGTTCCGCGAGCGATTCGTCGGCGAGAGCGGCGGCTTGGGCTGATTGGATTTTCTTGATCCGTTTCTCCGCCTCGATGGCGGCGTCCTTGGTTTCCTCCAGGGTGCGCAGGCCGTGGGAGTAGGTGGCGTTGATTTCGGAAATGTCCGCGCGGCCGACGAGCATCGCGGTCATGATGTGCGGGAATTCGTTCACTGTCACCGGTGTCTCGCCGAGCTCGGCGAGCTTCGCGTTCGCGGCTTTTAGTTTCTCGATGGCGGCTTTGAGATCCGCATCCCATTTCTCGACGTTCTCGCGGATCAGCGACCACGCGGCATCGCCGCAAGCCGCCTCGATGCGGCGCACGCCGGAGGCGATGGCTCCCTCGCTCTTGATCTTGAAAAGGCCGATCTCCGAGGTGTTGCGGACGTGGGTGCCGCCGCAAAGTTCCATGGAAGGACCGTTGAGCTGGTACGCCTGCCCGCCGATTTGAACAACGCGGACGGTGTCACCGTATTTGTCGCCGAAGAACTGCATGATGTCCGCACGGTACTTGATGTCGGCGTGTTTCACTTCCGTCCAGGAAACGGCCAGACCCTGCTTGATCGCGCCGTTCACCATCTCCTCCATCTCGGCAACTTGCTCCGGTGTGACGGCGGCGCTGTTGAAATCGAAACGCAGCCGGTTCTCATCCACCGAGGAACCCTGCTGTGCGGCGTCCTTGGAAACGACCTCGTGTAGCGCCCAGTGGAGAAGGTGCGTGGCGGTGTGGTGGGCTTCGATGGGGCGGCGGCGGGCGGTGTCCAGACGCTGGACGACTTTGTCGCCTGCTTTGATTGATGATTGATGATCCGACTTCGCCGAGGCTACGACGGACAGGTTGTTGATTTCGGATTTTTGAATGACGAGGGCGCGGGCTTTGCCGATTTGCTGGACGCTGGTGACGGGGATGTCGTTGAGCGTTCCCGTGTCGCCCGCCTGTCCGCCCATCTCGGCGTAGAAGACGGTTTTGTCGGTGATGACGAACAGGGAGTCTTCCTGCGGATGGATTTCCAGAACGGTGGCTTCGCATTCGTCGTTCTCGAAACCGAGGAATTCGGTGATCGCTTCGGTGGAGATGTCGAGGGCGCGGACGATGGAGGATTTCTGGGCAGCGCGAGCTTTTTCCCGTTGCAGCTCCATGAGTTCCTCAAAACGGGGCATATCGACGGTCAAGCCGAGTTCGGCGCAGAGGAGTTCTGTCAGGTCAACGGGAAAGCCGAAGGTGTCGTAGAGTTCAAAGGCGTTCTCGCCAGAGAACGGGGAGCACACGCGCCCCCGCGTGTCGCAGGAGACGCCCTCGTCTCCTGCATGGCCCGTGTCACGAAGAAACTCCCTACACCATGTCCAAGCGTAATCATCCGCTTGCGGGACGAGCTTTTCCACGACCGGATTGAAAATGACGTAATCATATTTCTCCCTGAGATCCGATTCACTGCGGATCAACCGGTCAAACCATTCCTGCTCCCATAGATGCTTGATCTTGTCGTTCTGATGTTCCTGCCTGCGGGTCTTGAGGATCTTGTGGGAAGTGACGGATTTGATCGGCTGGAGGATTTCCGTGAGGGTGAAAAACACCGGCTTTGAATCCGCATCATAGGATTTCACCTGAGGCTCGATCAGAAGGTGGACATGATCCGGCATGACGCAGGCGGCGTAGAGATGAATCTGGCCGAGCTTGCGGGCGTGGAGGATGGAATCGAGAACGATACTGCGCTCGGCATCGCTGAGGATGTCTCGATCCAAGGTGGTGAATGTGACCATGTATTTCCCCCAGGGTCTCTCGAAATGGGGGAGGTTTCGGCGTGAATAGTTGGGTTCGGAGGCTTTTTGTGGATTCGGGCCCGCATGAGGCGAGGGCGCCTCCTGCGACACGCGAGGGCGCGTGTGCTCCCCGACCGCTTCTTCGAAGCGTTTTAATCCCCTATCCAATGTCTGGTTGAAGCTCGCCTCCTCGTTTGCCAGCGTCTGCTCGATCACCACCTGGCGACTTTTTAGTTCCGGAAACACTCCGCCCATTTCCTCCACGAGCGTCGGCACCAGGGCGGCGAAAAACGGCTTTTCTCCCGAGAATCCGAGCTGCCTTCCGTATCGAACGGCACGGCGAAGAATCCGCCTCAGCACATAATTCCGCCCGTTATTCCCCGGCATGATCCCGTCCGCGATGGAGAAGCTCAGCGTCCGCAAGTGATCCGCAATCACGCGGAACGCAATGGCGGTTTTCATCTCCTCGGTGAAGGCGGAGCGGTCGGCTCCGAGTTCGGGGTAGATGTCGGTGTAGATTTTTCCGCTGAGTTCCTCGAGCTTGCGGAAGATGGGGGTGAAGACGTCGGTGGCGTAGTTGCTCGGCTTGATCGAGAAATCGGTGAAGCCCTTGGTGTTCTGGATGATCGAGCAGGCGCGCTCGAAGCCCATGCCGGTATCGACGTGTTTCGCGGGAAGCTCGCGGAAGGTGCCGTCGGCCTCGGCGTTGTATTGGATGAAGACGAGGTTCCAGATCTCGATGCAGAGGTCGGAGTCGTTGTTGACAAGGTTGCGGCCGGTGACGGGATTGCCCTCGGGCGTGAGATCGACGTGGAGTTCGGAGCACGGGCCGCAGGGACCGGTTTCGCCCATCATCCAGAAGTTGTCCTTCACGTTGCCGTGCACGATCTGGATTTCCGGATCACAGCCCGCCGCGCGGAACAGCTCCGCCCAAATGTCGTAGGCTTCCTGGTCGAAATTCCCCGGATCGCCCTCCTTCGGCGCGTAAACCGAGGCATAGAGCCGGTGCGCGGGCAGCCCCCAGCGCCCGACGACGAGCTCCCACGCCCACGAGATTGCCTCTTTCTTGAAATAATTTCCGAACGACCAGTTCCCCAGCATCTCGAACATGGTGTGGTGGTAGGTGTCGTAGCCGACATCCTCGAGGTCGTTATGCTTGCCGCCCGCGCGGATGCATTTCTGGGTGTCTGCCGCGCGCGGCGGATCGTAAGGGGCTTTCTCGACGCCGAGGAAATAGGGCACGAAGGGGTTCATCCCCGCGTTCGTGAAAAGCAGGCCGGGCGACTGCGGCAGCAGCGAGGCGGAGGGCACGATGGTGTGCTGTTTCTCACGGAAAAAATCGAGGAAGCTTTGGCGGATCTCGGAGGCGGTCATAAGGCGGGGCGGGAAATTGGACAAAGAGGGGGAAACTTGAAACCCTAAACTTCAAGCCGGAAAAGAAGAGTTCACCGAAAGGCGCGAGGTCGCGGATGGGACGCAATGCGGGGCGAATTTGTCTTTCTTGAAAATTGAGATTTGAAATTTGAAATTTCTAAGGCGCTGGCACGCTTCGCGCTTCAATACAGACATTCCCGTGGTTTGCGGATGGGCTGCGGCGGATTCATGCTCTCCTTCGGGGGTGCTGTGTCCGCCGCAGCGATTCCCGCCTACCCATCTACTTGAAGAAAATTGAACCGCAGATGGACGTAAATGGACGCAGATAAGAAAAATTGGTAAGCGACCTCGTCGCAAAGAGCCTGCTGCCTACGTAATTCTGAACGCTCTTCTCTTCCATCTGCGTGAATCTGCGTCCATCTGCGGTTCGATTTCTTGATTTTACGGTATTGATATCCCGGATGTAGCGCAGCGATCCCACCCCTTCTTTCTCTTGCCGCCGCTGGGCTGCTGTGTTTTCCTCCGCGTCCCCGGCAGCGGGAGAAAATCATATGGCGAACAAGGATGTCACGGACCCGGTGCGGATGGAGAAGATCGTCTCCCTTTGCAAACGCAGAGGCTTCATTTTCCAAGCAGGAGAACTCTACGGAGGTCTCAACGGCTGCTGGGACTACGGCCCGCTCGGCGCCGAACTGAAACGCAACCTCAAGGACTATTGGTGGCGCAAGACCGTGCAGGAGCGCGACGACGTGCTCGGCATGGATGGCGCGATTTTGACGATGGAAGCAGTCCTGCAATCCTCCGGCCACATCGGCGGCTTCAGTGATCCGATGGTCGATTGTAAGACCTGCAAGGGTCGCTTCCGCGCGGACAACCTAGACACCTACGAATGCAAGGAGAAGCCGAGCGTTTGCCCCGGCGCATCTCCGAAATGCGAACTCACCGAACCGCGTGAGTTCAACCTCATGCTCCAGACAAACTTCGGAGCAACCGGCGAGCAGATCGCCTACCTCCGCCCAGAGACCGCGCAGTCGATTTTCTGCCAATACAAGAACATCCTCGATTCCAACCGCGTGAAACTACCCTTCGGCATCGCGCAAATCGGCAAATCGTTCCGCAACGAGATCAATCCACGCAACTACATCTTCCGCTCGCGCGAATTCGAGCAGATGGAGATTGAGTATTTCTGCCGCCCTGAGGACGGCATGCGCCTCACCGACGAGTGGCTGGAAACCCGCCTCTGCTTCTACGAGGAAATCGGCATCCCGCGCGCCAAGCTCCACATCCTAGACGTGCCGGACGGCGACCGCGCGTTTTACTCGAAGAAAACCTACGACATCGAATACGAGTTTCCCTTCGGCATCCAGGAGTTGGAAGGCGTCGCTTACCGCACGGATTACGACCTCGGCGTCCACGCGAAGGGTTCCGGCAGGCCGTTGGAATACTTTGACGAGGAAACCAAGGAACGTTTCCTGCCTCATGTCGTTGAGCCCTCCGCCGGCTGCGACCGCACCGTGCTCGCGCTGATCTGCGAGGCTTTCGACGAGGAGGAGCTCGGCACCGACGGCAATAGCGACATGCGCACGGTCATGCGCTTCATGCCTTCCATGGCGCCGATCAAGGTCGCGATTTTCCCACTCCTGAAAAAGAACGAGGAACAAGTCCGCATCTGCCGCGAAATCCAGAAATCACTGCAGCCTTGGATGAATGTCTTCTACGACGACAGCGGAGCCGTCGGCCGCCGCTACCGCCGCCAGGACGAGATCGGCACGCCGTTCTGCGTGACCGTCGATTTCGAGACCCTCGGCGAGGAAACCCCTGATCTAAAAGGCACCGTCACCCTCCGCCACCGCGATTCGATGGAGCAGGAGCGCCTGCCGGTCGTGGATCTGCTGCCGTGGCTTTTGGCGCGGGTGAGGTAAATTGAATTGCCGACTTTATCCCTGTAGGCTAGGTTTCATACATGATTGCAAAAGAAGAAATCCGCAAACTCCCGATGCAAGAGAAGCTCGCTCTTTTGGAAGCAGTTTGGGCAGAAATCTCTCCGGAGGCCGACGAACTTGAAATACCACAGTGGCATAAGGATCTTCTCGATGACAGGGAGTTAGCCCTGCGTGAAGGGCGTACCGAAGTCTTGGATTGGGAGGATGCAAAACGGCAGATACGTGCGGCAACCCGATGAAAGTGCAAATTCTGAGGGAAGCGAAAGACGATCTCATCGAAGGATTTTCTTTCTACGAGACACAGGAACAGGGAGCGGGTGACTATTTCCTAACTAACCTTGAATCCGATATCGAGAGCCTCGCCCTTCTCGGTGGCATACACTCCAAGCCCCATGGAAAGTTCCACCGTTGCTTGTCAAAACTCTTCCCGTTCTCAATTTACTACAGCCTATCCGGTGAAGACGTTTTAATCCGTGCCGTGGTCGACTGCCGCAGAAAACCTGCTTGGATCCGCTCTAAAATCAGGAAACTGGAGAAAAATGATGCATCAGCTTCTCCCGATGACGAAACAATTTGAAGTTGCAAGAATCCCCTTCCGCATGCATCCAAGGGGCAGAATAATCATTTAAGAACATGGCAGACAAGGAAGACAGGAACGAGGAGAACGTAGCCGGAAAATTCTACGTGGACAGCCAGTGCATCGACTGCGATCTCTGCCGTGAGACCGCGCCGAGCAACTTCACCCGCGCGGACGACGAGGGTTACTCTTTCGTTTTCAAGCAACCGGAGAATGCCGAGGAGGAAGCCCAGTGCCGCGAGGCGGTGGAGGGCTGCCCGGTCGAGGCCATCGGCGAAGACGGAGACGCCTAATGGCCATGGCCGCGCCACGGAGACAGAAACCGACGCGGCGCGAGGTCATCCACGAGGAACTGACGAG
>CAMBQC010000042.1 GCA_945869855.1 Prosthecobacter debontii | reverse complement strand
GGAGAAAAGCCAGGATGCCGGACTGGCTCTTATCGCAAATTTCTTGGGCGTTGAATGATACGAATACCCGTCGTGGATAAAACGAAAGAAGAGAACGGTCACTAGCTAGCATCGCCCGCTTAGATTCAGGAAATAGTTGGCGATTTTTTCAATGATTTCATCTAGGAAGTGATCGCATCATGGTTCTACCCGAACGGATTAAACACGGTAAACTCCGGCGTTCCTGAGACCAGAATCCTTGACAGGCGGGGGGCTGCACAGCCTGTTCAACATGTCTTTCCAGGCCTGCAGGCCGACAAGGATTTGTACCTCGATTCTTAGGAAATATATAGGGACGTTGATCTCTTTGGGTCTAGGGAATCGAACGGCGTCTTTTTCGGTAGTGACGATGATATCCATGTCGCGCTCGACGCAGCGCTGCATGAATGTTTCGACATCACGCCGACTGAATCGATGGTGATCGGAGAAATGACGCTTGATTTCGACCTTCGCACCAAGCGCCGTGAGGGATCGCTCAAAGCTTTCCGGCACGGCGATGGCGCTGATTGCGCCGACCCATTTTCCCTCCAGAAAAGACAGCTGCTTCCTCTCGTGGGTATATAAATTTTCGAGATATACAGGACTGTGCGCACACTCGATGATCTCCGCCACTGGGTTGTGTTTTCTGATGCGGGCAATGAGTTCCGTATTCGGGCTGCCATCGCACTTTGTGATGAGGATGTATGACGCCCGACGTAGGTTGCAGGGCGGCTCTCGCAGTGTGCCGCGCGGTAGCAGCGCCCCCGTGCCGAAGGGGGATCGTGAATCGATCAGTGTGATG
Organism: Prosthecobacter debontii; assembly: GCA_945869855.1. Lineage (GTDB taxonomy): Bacteria > Verrucomicrobiota > Verrucomicrobiia > Verrucomicrobiales > Akkermansiaceae > Luteolibacter. The sequence goes on along the minus strand of CAMBQC010000042.1, from coordinate 15,449 downwards.
TCGAGCGAATGGGCTAGATTGAGGTATTGCATGCCGTCGTCGAGCAGCAGGGTATCCGCCTTTAGCTCGGAGACGGCGAAGCGGCCGCCTTTGACGCGATCTTTGTCTACGATTACGGCGACGCCGTCGAGGTTCTTGGCCAGCATGAATGGCTCGTCGCCCGCGAATTTTGAATCGAGCAATACGGCGTTACCCGTGGACACAACGCGCGGCATTCGCTCGGCAGGAACGGCCTTGCCGTCCGCGCTCGTCCAGTTCTGCGTGTGGCCTAGCTTCCTGCTCTTGTAGCCTCGGGAAAGGATTACGACCTTGCGGCCGCGGTCGCGCAGGGATTTCGCAAGTAGCTCAACGACGGGTGTTTTTCCTGTGCCCCCCAAAGTGAGGTTTCCGATGGCGACCACTTGCGTCCCGAGGTATTCCTGGGGCTTCCAACCTTTCCGGTAAAGCATGATCCTGCACTGCACGAGCGCGCGGAAAATCCACGAGAGCCAAAACATGAGGAAGCGCGCCATCGCGGCGCGGAATCCGCGGGCGCGTCCGAATATCACATCCGCCCCCCACTGCTCCAGTTCGTCGATCAGTTCCTTCATGAATCCTGTTCAGGAGAGTCTCCCGTTTTCACGCCCGCCGACAAGCCCTGGCTTCACCACAAAAGGAAGCTTCTTTTCCTCTCACACTGGAGGGTTTATTTCTTCCGCTCACGTATCATATGGAGCATCGACGCAACTTTTTCTTTCATCTCCTTGCCCACCTTAAATTTCACTACGGCACGAGCCGGGATGGGAACGTTTTCCGAAGGATTCTTTGGGTTGCGGCCGATCTTGGCCCTCATTTCCTTGACTTCGAAAGAGCCAAAGTTTCTCAATACCACGCTATCCCCCTGTGCGAGCGAATCCGTAATTTCATCAATGAAAGACTGGACAACAAGCTGGACGTCCTGTTGCCGGATTTCCACTCCTCTCAGGCCGAGCTTATCGGTAATTCTGAGAACTAGTTCGCGCTTTGTGATGTTTGGCATGGTGAGATTTGATCATGACTACATGAATACGCCCACTTAAAGCATTTACTGTGCAAATTGTCGCGATAAATTACGGTTTTAATCACCGCGTTCTGAAGCTTTTGGAAAACGGTCAGCCGGATATGCTTTTCGGGGATTGGATCTTGGAGTGTCCTTGAAATGTCATTCCTTCGAAGCGCTCGCGATCAAGGCGCTGGACTGGAACCCTTAATCGCATCCCAGCCGGCATGGAGCACCTTCACCGGCGGGCCGATATCCATTTTCCGAATCCTGCCCGCGACCTCGCGGCTGGTACCGCATTTCTTGCTGCCGCAGTAAATGACCACCAGCTCCGCTGCGGCGATGTGTGGCAAGGCCTCCGCTTCGAAGAGGTTGGCGTCCTCCTTGGGATCCATGTTCCAGAGGATCGATCCCTTGAGGCCGTTCTTTTGCCATTCGCTACGGGAGCGGGCGTCCACCCAAAGCACTTTGCCTGTCACGTCGGCGAGGCAGATCTCGTCGTCGCGGAGCTTGGCTGGATCGCAGGTGAAGGCGGGCTTTTCCACCGGCGCTTTCCGAAGTAGCCATGAGCCTCCCGCTGCGGCGAGGGAGATCGCGCCGACGGCCACGAACTGGGTGAGTGCGTTCATGGCTGCGGTTTCGGGGGAGCGGTGATCACCGCGAAGCTCTGCTGGATGCGCTGTTTCTCCACATCGGAGTCGGTCTCGATGCGGACAATGGTGATCGCGCCCGCCGCCGTGCTGCGCGGTGTCACCTCTATTTTGTAGTGCTTGCCTTCCTCGATGGTTACTATCTTCGCTGCAAAATTCTCGTTGTTGGTGGTAACGGAGGTCACCTTGATGGGATTTTTGTAATGCATCTTCACATCGATGCTTTTCATCTCCGCCGAACCGCCCAAATCCCACTTGAGGGTCTTGGGTTCGAGGGCGATGATGACCGGGATGTGAACGCGGAGGGTCACCTTCCCGGAGGGTGCCTCATCACGATCGCCCTCAAGCCAGATCAGGATGGGCTTCTCAACGGTGCCCTGGAAATTTCCGATCTCGAAGGTGGCTCTCAGCGTGCCCGATTCGCCCGGAGCGTAGGTGAATTTGCCCGCCGCGACTTCTACGGCGAGGCAGGAGCAACCGGCGTCCGCCTGGGTGATCTTGATGGGTTTCGTTCCCGTGTTGGTGAACTTATACTCGCGGACGAGGGTGGCGGCGTCGAGTTTCGCGTCCACATCGATGACGGGGGTTTCGAATTTCAGCTCGGCGCGTATCGGTAGGATTGCGAGCAGGAAAAGGATGGCAGGGAGGATTTTCATGTGGGCAATATGAGTGCCGAATCCCTCAGGAAGCAAGCGCGACCGCAATGATCAGCCGCCCGCCGCGCCATTCCGGCCCGAGCACGTAGAGTAGGTGTCCGGCCTGCAGGGCGGCGTCGGTTTTCAGGATTTTTTTACGCGCCAACCACAGTTCCAGATCGAGGGAAACAGAATCCTTGGCGGGTTGGGTTCGGGTTTCGAAGCGGACGAGGATTTCGTCGGAAGGCTTGAGCGGCTGCGCCCAGTTCTCATAGCTGCGGAAAATAGGTTGGGTCTCGGCCCCGAGCGCACGGTAGTGATCGAATTTAAGTTTTTCCTCGCTGCGAAGGCGGTCGCGGATAGCCGTCGCGATTTCCTGTGCCCGTTCGCCGGCGGCGGTGGGATCACCGTTGGTGGCGAAGTAAACTGTGACCTCCAGCTTACCTACCTTCGCGCGCCCGGTATCCTCTACGGCATGCACTAGGCCGCCTAGAAACAAGCAGCACGCGACCATCGAAAGTTTGAGTAAGATACTCATTGTTTGGCGGAATCACTGGTTTCCTTTTCGCGTGTCGCGGTGCGGTCGGACTCGCTCACTGTGGGCACATAAACGGTTTCCGAGAAATCGGTGGAGTCGGGGATGGCGGCGACACCTTCGAGGACGATGACGTTCGCGTCTGCGCCGGTGCTGGCGAACCACTCGGCGTCCACACCCTCCTCCGGCGTGTAAACCACCGGCGAAACGGAAGGTACTACGGTGAGTGCGCCGGCCGCTTCATTGCTGCGCTTGCCGATGCCGAAGGCGAGCACCATCCCTGCGCAGGCGGCGATGGGCATCACCCATGATTTCCAGAAAGAGACCGCGGCGGTCGGTTTCGCGGGCGCGGCGGCGGCTTGGAGGTCGCGGATGCCTTGGTTCACGCGGCTGAGGAAAAAATCAGGATAGGGCGGCTCCTCGCTGGCGGGGAGATTCGCGGCCATCATGTTCCGGAACGATCGCAAATCCTCCCGGGCGGCGAGCTGCTCCGGGCGGGTGGCGGCCCATGCTTCCATTTCCGAGAGATCGGTGCCGGTGAGTTCGTCGTCAAGCCACAGGGCGAGGCGGGTTTCATCTGGATTCGTATTCATCTTTCAGGAGGATTTGAAGTTTCTGGCGGGCGTAAAAAAGGCGGCTCATCACGGTGCCTATCGAGCATTCCATCACGTCGGCGATTTCCTTGTAGGAGAGTCCCTGGACGTCCTTGAGGATCACGGCTTCGCGGTGGTCCACGCTCAGCTTCGCGAGCGCGGCCTCGATTTTCACACGGAGTTCGGAGCTGGAAAGGGCGTCATCCGGGGACTCTACGAAGGCGGGCGCGGTGCGGGCGGAGGAGTCGATTTTCTCGCGGTCGAAGATCTCGTCGTTGAGCTCGCCCGCGCTCTCGATCTTGCGTTTCCGCGCCCAGTCATAAACGACGTTGTGAGAAATGCGATAAAGCCAGGTGGAGAAACGGGCGCGCGCCTCGAAGCGCGGCAACGCCTGCCATGCCTTGATGAAAACGTCTTGGGAGAGATCCCAGGCGTCGGCGTCGTTTTTGACCATGTTCCTTATCATCGCGTAGATTTTTCCCCGGTGGCGGATGACAAGCTCGTCGTAAGCGTTCATGTCACCCTTTTGCGCCAAGGCCACGAGGCGGAAGTCCTCGTCGGATTCGTCCGCCGCCGCATCCTGTGGGACTGGCGTTGGGTAGGACGGCTCACCGCTGGGTTTATTCATGTGAATTCGGGTAGAAAAACCTCGCCCCGCCAATCTGGAGGCGGAGGCGGTGCGGCGCAACGCCAGAATGAGTGCTCCGGCGCGACGGATTGGTTTTACAATTCCGCCGATCCCGATAGCCTGCGGGCAAATGGATGGCGGGATCAAGGAACGGCTCGATGAATTCATCCGGCGCAAGGGGCTGCGGCGCACGGTGCAGCGCGAGCAGATTGTGGCCGAGGTGTTTTCCCGCGACGAACATTTTACGGCCGATGAACTTTTCGACCGGGTGAGGAAAGTGCAGGGGGAAACCTCGCGCGCCACCGTTTACCGGACGCTGGGGCTGCTGGTGGAGGCGGATCTTTTGCGCCAGATCGACCTCGGCGACAGCCAGGTGACCTACGATCCGAACTTCCTCGACAAGCCCTCGCACAACCACCTTGTCTGCAAGGATTGCGGGCGTGTCGTGGAGTTCGAGGATGAGAATGTCGATATCCAGATGGATTGCGTGACGCGGCGGCTCGGGTTCCGCGCCTTGCGGCGATCCGTCAAGATCGAGGCGAGCTGCGAGCAGCTCAGGCTGAAAGGCCGCTGCCCAAACCTGATCGCGACCCGCCTTTCCGGCAAACGACTGCGCCGCAAACGCTGATGGCTCTCCTCAAACCGAGATTCAAACGATCGCCGCTCAAAGCGCCGGATGATTTCCGGAACGCACTCGGCGATTGGTTTTCCGGCGAGGGCAAGGATTACCCGTGGCGGCGGACGAGCGATCCCTATGCGGTGCTGGTTTCCGAAATGATGCTCCAGCAGACGCGGGTGGCGCACGTGCTGGGAAAGGGATACTTCACGCGGTTCCTTGAGGCGTTTCCCGATGTGAAATCGCTGGCCGCAGCGGATGACAGCCTCTTGCTGAAAGCCTGGGAGGGGCTGGGTTATTACCGCCGCGCACGGATGCTGCGCGACACGGCGGCGGCGGTGCTGAAGGAGCATGGCGGCATTTTCCCCGATGACGAGGCCGCTCTGCTTGCGCTGCCCGGCATCGGCCCCTACACGGCCGCCGCCCTGCTGTCTTTCGCTTTCGGAAAACCCTCGGCCCTCGTGGATGGCAACGTCCACCGCCTGCTCTCTCGGCTGATGGACGATGCCGCGCCCATCGATACCAGCGCTACCCGCAAGCGCCACACGGATTGGGCGCGCGATCTCTGCGATCCGGAAAACCCGCGCCGTCATAACTACGCGATGATGGAGCTGGGGCAAACGATATGCCGCCCCGGAGTGCCGCGCTGCGAGCTTTGCCCGGTGGCGAAATTTTGTGAGGCAACGGAACCGCAGAATCTGCCCGTTAAGAAAAAGCGGGCGGCGATCACGGAAATTTCCGAACACGCCATCTGGTTGCACGACGCGGAAGGCCGCGTCCTGATGCACCGCGAAACGGGCAGCCGCCGCAACGGCCTCTGGAAACTCCCGCTGCGGTCGCAGCAGGAATGTGCCGTTTCCCCACTGATTTTCTCGGACGCCTACACCATCACCCGCTACAAAGTTCTCTTGAATGTTCACACAGGCGCAGGCCATCAACCCGGGGAAGGGGATGAGTGGATTTCCCGCGAAGAGCTTGCGGCGATACCGATGGCGGCACCTTTCCGCAGGGCGATCCTGCGATTGTTGGCGGATTTTTGAAATCGGATGTGACGGAATCGCGCGGTTGTGTTTTCATCGCGGCGGATGTTTGAGCTTTTCGTGAAAATGGTTGCCCTATGCCTTTTTGTGTTTGCGGCCGCCTGTTCGCCGATCGCTCCTCCACCGCCGGCCAGCATGGTGATTCCCGGTGAGGTTGCGAGGCAGATTGTCAGGGAACGGCTTGCGGCGGTAGTGGTCACCACGCGCGAAGAACTCGGCAGTTGGGTGCGGCAGCGTTTTGACACATCCGGCTCACCCGGCGACGCGGACGGCGGCTCCGCGGCTCCTATTACACCGGACGGATATTTCCTGACCGCTGACCATGTCCTAACCCGGTCAGATGGTAGAAACGTCTTCATCACCTACGGCAGCGGCGGCCGCATCGTCACCGGCAAGGCGCGCATCGTCTGGCGCTCCTATTCCGACGATCTCGCCCTGCTCCATATCCCCCTCAAGACACCCTACCATTACGATTGGACCCCACCCGAACAGTGGCTTCCCTCCGGCCACGGTATCATCCACGGCGGCATGGCCACCGGCCACCGTGCCTCTCCCGGGAAACTCCGCACCCCGCTGGCTCCGGAAGGGGCGTTCACGCGCAACCGCCCTTTCAAAATCGACATCCCCCTGGAACCGGGTGACAGCGGTGGGCCGGTGGTGGATGCTTTTGGAAACCTCGTCGGGATCAATTCGGCCGTAGAATTCCTCATTCCCTTGGAAACGGCGATCTTCATCGATTCCGAGGGCAACCGACCGAACACGAGGAAAATCGCGGGCATCATCAACCGGGATCGCAAAAGCCGGAATTCCCCCTGAACCGAGGTGATGATCCAATTTTCCGCCATTTCCTTTCTCACGGTCATCGCCCTTTTCTGCGGAGCCTGTTCACCGGCGACGAACTCCTCCTACCTGAGCCGCACGGCCGGCGCAGCAAACAACCACATCATGCTGGTGCGGCGCACTCCGCCCACGTTCGGCTTCCAGCGCCTGGCCGCCCTCGCCACCGCCTACCCGGATCTCGGGGTTTTCCTCGGACAGTCGGGCGATCCCGATTTCCTCGCGGAAACCAACAAAGGTCAGAACCGATACCTGATCCTCTACTACATGAAAACCAAAAAGGCCTTTGCCGGCCGCACCGGCGAAGGGCGATCCCTTCAGGTGGAGTTTTCCGGTCCCTACCCCATCACCGTAGGTGAGGCGCGGACGCTGCAAGGACTCGCCGACCGCAGCGCGGGTGCCGGATCCTGATTTTCGGGTGCCGTAGAAATCGCTTGCAACGGCGAACCCGAATTCTACCATGTCCTAACCACGGACGGTTTCTCCTCCTTGGGACTAAATACGGGCGTTTGCCCACAAAAACCAAAACATAAATAATACAATACAATGAAAACCAACGTACAAACAAGACGCGGCTTCACCCTTGTGGAGCTTCTCGTCGTTATCACCATCATCGCTGCTCTGGCGGCTCTCGTGTCACCTCAGGTTCTGAGAGGACTGAAAAAAGCGGATTTGAATACCGCTATTTCAAACTCACGCCAGATCGGACAGGCAATGTTCACCTTCCAAACTGATTACGGAAGCTTCCCAGACAGCGACACTCAGACAGATGTGGAGGCAGAGTTCCCTGATAGCGAAATAACTGCGAACACCACCACCTCCAACGGTTATTTTCGCCAGCTATTTGTCGCAGAGATGACCGATTCAGAGGATATTTTCTACGCCAAGACACCCTTATCGAAGAAGCCTGATGGTGTCTTTGATGGCACAAATTGCCTCGAAGCCAGAGAAAACGCGTTCGGTTATATCCTGGACGTTGCCGACGGCCAAACAACAGGTGGATCTGCTTCGCGTGTCCTGGTCGTAGCCCCCCTCACCGATGATGAAGAATTCGATCCCGGTCCGTTTGATAAGAAGGCTTCTGCTCTCCGTATCGATCAAAGCGTGCAGGTGCTCAAAATCAATAACAGCGGCGAGGCACTCCTTGGAGGCGGTAAAAAGCTGCTGGATTCCGGTGAGAACACAATTTGGGGCACTGAAATCACTCCAACCATAGTCGGGCCGGAGTAATCATACGCTTCTGGATTTCCAACAGTGCACCCGTGAAGGGCGCACTGTTTTTTTATTTGCGGGCGGCGCGTTTCTAGTCGATGCAAAGACAGTTAATTTTTAACCATGTCAGAAGGAACCATCTCCCGGGCGTTCATGCCCTATCCGGTCTCAACCCTCAGCCCGAAGATCATTCCCAACGATCTCAGCTCCTTCAAGTCGCGGGGCATTTCCGAGGTGGAAAGGGAACTCCAGCAGAAGCTCACGGAAATCCGCGAGGAATACCTGGCCGCGATCGATCACTTCAACTGGAACAAGCTCATCTATGAGGCCGACATCAATTTCGAACCCATCGTCGGCCAGATCTATCACCTTTACGAGGTGCGCGGGAGGAAACTTCTTTCGATGATTGGCCCGGGAGAGTGGCATCAAAAGCACCTCGCCACCGTCCGGCTCAACGTGGACAGGCAGTGGAAAATGGAGGAAACCTCCACCGATATCGATCCCCGCGATATGTTCGGCAGTCCGTTTCAATAAAAAAAGCCTCCGGAGCAAACCGGAGGCTTTTTCGAAATCGGTGAGCGGGAACTCAGTTTGCAATAGCAACCACGTTTACCCGTCCGCCTTCACGGTCGAATTTCACGGTGCCGTCTGTCAGGGCGAAAAGCGTGTGATCCTTGCCGCAGCCGACGCCGACACCCGGATGAACCTTGGTGCCGCGCTGGCGAATGATGATGTTGCCGGCGATGACGGCTTGTCCGCCGTATTTCTTCACGCCGAGGCGGTTGCTGCGTGAGTCGCGTCCGTTCTTGACGGAGCCTTGTCCTTTTTTGTGGGCCATGGAATTAAGGTGGTTGAGGGATTATCCAATGGAGATGATCTCCAGCTTGGTGAGGTGGCGGCGGAAGCCTTTGGTCTTGTGGAAGCCCTTGCGACGCTTAAACTTGAAGGCGATTCCCTTCACGTCACGGAACTGGTCAACCACTTTCGCGGTGACTTGGCCGCCTTCGATGAAAGGTGCGCCGATCGTCACGCTGTCGCCTTCACCGCGAAGCAAAACCTCGCTGAAAGTGATTTCGGAATCGACTTCGGCATCGAGTTTCTCGACGTCGAGGGTGTCGCCTTGTTGGACGCGGTATTGTTTACCGCCTGTTTTGATTACTGCGTAGGCCATGGCCGTGTGGGGAAATGTTTTGTCCGCCAGCGGGCGGGCGGGGACTCCATCACGTTAGCAAACGCCTTGCAAGGATTTTTTGGACGAAATGGGAAAGAATTTAAATTAGAATAGTTCTTGATCCAATCCGGAATGATTCTAATTTTCCACCGCCATGACAAGCCAAGGCCTACTATCCCAAGCGAACGGCATCCCGGAAGAGATCAACGGCCTCCGTATGACCCGCCAGCGCCAGGAAATCTATAAGCTCCTCATGGGCGAGCGTTCCCATCCGACCGCCAACGAGGTTTTCATGCGTATCAAGGAATCCCTGCCGAACATTTCCCTCGCGACGGTTTACAACTGCCTCGAAGCCCTAGTCCAGCACCACATCATCCGCCAAGTGAACTTTGATCGTGAACCCTCCCGCTACTGCCCAAACCTCGATGAGCACGGCCATTTCCACGACGAAGCCACCGGCACGATCCACGATGTGAAATTCAAGCCCGGCATCAACCTCACCGACCTCCTCGACCTACCCCCCCACACCGTCATCAAAGACATCGAGATTACCCTCCGCGGCCAGCTCTCCGCCTCTTAATTTAGAGCTTAAAATTTAAAATTTAGAATTTTCCCACACCATGAGCCTCCGAATCAGCAACCTCCACGCCACCCTCGAAAACGGCACCGAAATTCTCAAGGGAGTGAACCTTGAGATCCCCGCCGGCGAGATCCACGCCATCATGGGCCCGAACGGCTCCGGAAAATCAACTCTTTCCAAGGTCATCGCCGGCCACGAAAGCTACCTCCCGACCGCTGGAACGATCACCATGGACGGTCAGGACATTTCCGAAATGTCCATCGACGAGCGGTCGCGCGCCGGGATCTTCCTCGCTTTCCAATATCCCAACGAAGTCCCCGGTGTTTCCAATGCGAACTTCATCCGCGCCGCCCTGCAGGCGAGACTGCCGAAGGGCGAGGAGATCGACGCGGTCGCCTACTACAAGCACCTTTACTCCCAGATGGATCTGCTGGAAATGGATCGCAAGTTTACTGCCCGCGCCGTCAACGAAGGCTTCTCCGGCGGTGAGAAAAAACGCAATGAGATCCTTCAGATGATCATGCTCGCTCCCAAATACTGCATTCTCGACGAGACGGACTCCGGTCTCGACATCGATGCGCTCAAGATCGTCGCAAAAGGCGTGAACGCCATGCGCTCGCCGGAACGCGGCATGCTCCTCATCACCCACTACCAGCGCCTGCTCGATTACATCAAGCCCGACCACGTCCACGTCATGGCCGAAGGACGTATCGTGAAATCCGGTGGCCCCGAACTCGCCCTCGAACTTGAGGAAAAAGGCTACGATTTCCTCAAAGAACCCGCCCTTGTCTGAAATCCCAAATTTCCAATTTCCAATCCTAAATTTCCATTACTCATGTTCACCGAAGACACAGCCACCGCCCTCCTTGACGAGGAAACGCACGACGCGATTAACATCGACCGCACGAAGGGTGATTTCACCTTTCCCGAGCGCAACAAGTTCGACGCCGGCTGGGGTCTTTCCTCCGCGACTGTCGATTACATCTGCGACGTGAAGCAGGATCCAGACTGGGTGCGCGAGTTCCGCCATAAGGCGCTCGCCGTTTTCGAAAGCAAGCCGACACCCACGAACTGGGCGACCAAGGATCTCGAAAACATCGACTACGATAAAATTCGCTTCTACCTCTCCGACGGGGAAAAGCCGAAGCGTTCGTGGGATGACGTTCCTGCCGATGTCCTCGAAACCTTCGAGCGCCTCGGCATCCCTCAGCAGGAACGCGCTTTCCTCGCAGGAGTTGAGGCACAGTTCGACTCCGAGGCCGCCTATTCCAATGTAAAAGAAGAACTCTCCAAACAAGGGGTGATCTTCGTCACCTCCGCGGAGGGGCTCAAAGAGCATGAGGAGATTTTCCGCCCATATTTCGGAAAAGTCATTCCCACCGGCGACAATAAGTATTCCGCCCTCAACAGCGCGGTGTTTTCCGGCGGCTCCTTCATCTACATCCCCAAGGGCGTGAAGCTCAAGCAGCCGCTGCAGGCCTATTTCCGCATCAATTCGGAATCCTTCGGCCAGTTCGAGCGCACCCTCATCATCGCCGACGAAGGCTCCGAGGTGATGTATATGGAGGGCTGCACCGCACCGAAATTCGAGACCGCCACGCTGCACTCCGCGGTCGTCGAGTTGGTAGCCCTCAAAGGAGCGAAAATCCAATACGTCACCGTCCAGAACTGGTCGTCCAATGTCTTCAACCTCGTCACCAAACGCGGCCTCGCGATGGACGATGCGGAGGTGCGTTGGATCGATTGCAACATCGGCTCCCGCCTCACCATGAAATACCCCGGCGTGATCATGAAGGGTGAGCGCGCCCGCGGCGAGGTGATCTCCATCGCTCTCGCTAACACCGGCCAGCACCAGGACACCGGCGCGAAAATGATCCACGCCGCCGACAATACTACTAGCAACGTAGTATCAAAGTCGATCTCCGTCGGCGAAGGTCGCGCGACTTATCGCGGCCAGGTGTTCATCCCCAAGCACCTCAAGGGCTGCAAGAACAACACCGAGTGCGACGCGCTGCTCATCAACACCCGCAGCCGCACCGATACCTACCCGGCCATCACGGTCAAAGGCAACCGCCACGCCACCCAGCACGAAGCCAGCGTCTCCCAGGTTTCCGAGGAAATGCTCTTCTACATGCAGCAGCGCGGCATCGATGAAGGACACGCCATGTCCCTCGCGGTGAACGGTTTCATCAACGACCTCGTCCGCGAGTTCCCGATGGAATACTCCGTCGAACTCAAACGCCTCATCGACCTCGAAATGGAAGGCTCGGTGGGTTGAGCTTGAATCCGCACCATGAGCCTGCGCCAACGATCCGCCCCCCAAGTCGCCTTCCTCACTCACGAGGAAAGCGATCGGGCACAGGCGCTGCATTGGAAATCAAAAACGCCAGCCGAACGACTCGCGACCCTCACCCTGCTGCGCGCCCAGAGACATTCCCAAGCCGATGGAACCGGACCAAGAATTCAGAGAGTTTGCCGAATCATTGATGTCCCATGGAGTTAAGTTTATGGTGATCGGCGGATATGCAGTTACGGCCCATGGTCATCCTCGATACACGGGCGATATTGATTTTTTCGTCGAGAAATCGCCGGAAAATGCAAAACGGATCGTAGCGGCTGTTCATGATTTCTTCGGCCCTCTCCCTGGCGTTACCGAGGAGGCTTATCTGGATGACAAACTCATGAGCCAGTTTGGAGTCCCTCCATTCCGCATCGATATCCTGGTGAGCATACCAGGCGTTAATTTCGAGGACGCCCACCCTAGGGCGGTGATGATGCCCTTGGGCGGCACTCCCGTCCCATTTATCTCTCTCGAAGATCTGAAAACCAACAAGCTTGCCACGGGTCGCCACAAAGATCTGGGCGATTTCGAAGCCCTCCAAAAGCTGGACGAAGTTTGAGCTCAGCAACCATTCACACCATTTTCCGCCATGTCCACCGTCCTCGAATCCCCCGCCATTCTTGAAACCGCCCCGCAGACCGCGCCCGACCTGCCTGACTGGTTCGCCGGCCGCCAGCAGTCTGCATGGGAGCGTTTCCTCGCCACCCCCGGACCCACCCGCAAGGACGAGACCTGGCGATTCTCCTCTCTCAAACAGCTCGATTTCTCCGGCTACCTCGCCGATGTCCCCGTGCCTCGGGATACCGGCTCGCTCATCGTCCGCTCCAAGGGCCTCCTCGATCCCGTGGCGCGCTTCATCTTCGTCAATGACACCCTGATCGAGATCGATTCGAAGCTTCCCACCGAAGTCATCTGCCTGCCGCTGGCTGAAGCCCTCATCCTCCACTCCGACCTCGTCCGCGACCACTTCATGCGCGAGGACACCCGGCTCGGCTCGGCGAAATGGGCCGCACTGCACGAGGCCCGGGTCTCGAACGGGCTCTTTGTTCATGTCCCAGCCGGAGTCGAAGTCGATGGCACCATCGAGGTCTTCCACTGGCTCGCCGGGGATCATGCCGCCATCTTCCCCCACACGCTCATCGTCACCGGCGCGAACTCCAAAGTCCGGGTGATCGATTACTTCCAATCCGCCAACGACTCCGACCAGGGCCTCTGCATCGCCTTCAATGACCTGTGCGCAGGGCCCGGCTCGAAGCTCGACTACCTCGCCATCCAGGCCTTCAACGAGATGACCAAGGTCATCCAGATCAACGAAACCGGTGTGGACAAGGATGCCTCCGCCACCGGTTTCATCCTCAACACCGGTGCCGCCTGGGCGCGCAATGAAGCCATGTCCCGCCTCACCGGCGAGGGCTCGCGCTCGGACATGCTCAGCGTCAGTGTCCCGGGTCGCACCCAGGAATACGATCAGCGCACCTTCCAGCACCATGTCTCCTCCGGCGCCTACAGCGACCTGCTCTACAAGAACTCACTCTACGACAAGTCTCGTACTATTTTCTCCGGACTGATCTTTGTGGACGAAGGCGCGCACCGCACCGATGCCTACCAGACCTGCCGCAACCTCTTCATGAGCGAGGATGCCGAGGCCAATTCCATGCCCGGCCTTGAGATCAACGCCGACGACGTGAAATGCTCCCACGGCAGCACCAGCGCCCAGATCAGCGATGAAGAGATCTTCTATCTCCAGGCCCGCGGCATCGATCCCGCCCGCGCCCGCCAGCTCATCGCCCGCGGATTCTCCGTCGAGGTCATCGAACGTCTTGGCGACGAAAAGGTGGAGGAGATCGTCCTCCGTTACCTTGATGAGAAGTTCTCGCGCATCAACGGCGGCGAGGTTTGATTCGAAACCGGCTTCCCCGGCTTCCTGATCGCCTCCTGGCGGATGAATATCTCCGGGCTGTCGTTTTTCGGCTGCTTAAAACCAGCAGAAATACCCCGCCGCCACCGAGACCACCGCGAGGGCGAACATCGAAAGGGCGAAGAGGAAGATGACGGTTAGCTTGTGCTCGGCTTCGGGGGAGGCGGCTTTGTGACTTGCCCGGCCCTCGACACGGGAGCGTGCCTCGGCGGCGGCGTGAACAAGCGGGATGTCGGCGGGGGTGATGGCTTGGGTCATGGGGGAACTTGATTGACGCGTTCTTGTTAGCCTCCGATCCGCGCTCCCACAAGCTCCCGCGAACTACGAAATCGCGCCTACGGATCCACGGATACGGGATCGCGTAGCGTTATCGGGACATGCCCGTATCGGCGGATTTCCCTGCCGCATCCAGGGATTCTAACAGCACCTCGAAAACCCCGGGTTCCAGACCTCGATCAGGTTTCCCCTTCAAGCAGGTGTTGAACCATTTCTGAAGCATCGTCCGCCGTCCGCCTGCCAGATCCCTGACCCGGCTGATCCCATCCACAGGATCCAGCCGCGCGCGATCCCGCCGACCGTGGGCGCGTTCCAGCATCGCCGCATAACGCACCAGCATGGAATCCAGCAGCACCCAGGGGAAATTCGGGCTCGCCGGCGGGCCCACCACCAGCGCCCGGCCCTCGCCCGTTTTCAGTCGCGCGACGCCCAAATCGACCTTGAGTTCCGGCAGTTTCCCACCCTTCAGAAATGCCGCCGTGCCACCGCCCAAGGCCCCCACCACCGTGCCCGCACCCAGTGAGTGAACACCGACCCCGAGGTCGAAGGCCGCACCCGCCGCGGCGCCCACGCCAGCACCGGCAAGGGCCAGTTGCCAGCGGTTCAATCCATACTTCCGCCATGTCTCCTCGGTCGCCAGATCAAGACCCCGATGGCGCACAGGATCGGCATCGGCCTCGATCAAATGATGCCGGTAGATCCGCAGCCATTTCTCGAGGCAAGCCGATTCCAGGTCCGCCAGCTTGCGAAAATACTCCTCCACCAGCGCCGCCCTTTTCCGCTCCTTGCGGGCGGGCACGCCCTCATCGCGTTCATCCAGCCCGTCGCTCGCCCGCAGCGTCAGCGCTTTTTCCAGGAAATCCACCAAGACCTCCGCCGCTTCCTCGCGACGCTGTGCCCATTCGGCATCCATCGCCTCCAGCACCCGGCCGATGCGGTCGGCGTGCTTCTCCTCGATGTGCAGCAGCGCCAGCATCAATTTACGACGTTCCTCGTACTTCGCGCCGTGGGCGTCGAAGGTCCGCGTCAGATTGAAAGCCGAGCCGAGCTTCTCCCGCCATGCGTCCACATGCTGCTGCGACTCCGCCTGGGGATTGAGCAGCGCCAGTCGTGGCCGCCCGCTCCAGCGCAGGATCTCGATTTCCGCCAGAAACTCGTCGCGCAGCGGCTTGGTCGGGTCCACGACATAAAGCACGCCCGCGCCTCTCACCACCGGCTCTAACAGCCGTGTTTCATCCGGAAAATCCCCGCCCTGCGTTTCCACAAACACCCGCAGGTCCTCCAGCCCCGGTTCCCGCCCCCCTGCGAGGCGGCGGATCTCGCGCATGGCTTCCAGCGGCTGTTGGAATCCCGGCGTATCGAGAAAACGGATCGATTCCTCGCCATCATAAACCACCGG
>CAMBQC010000041.1 GCA_945869855.1 Prosthecobacter debontii | reverse complement strand
CGTGTGCACCAGTTGAGCGATATCGTCCCGCAGGCGGCCAGCGTGATGCGCGTCGAGTCGGACTCCTATCATCTTGTGCGCCAGGCGTGGCCGTATCTTTCGCGGACAACAGCACCGGATTGGACGCTGCGGGGCGCGCCGGATTTTTCCACAATGGAGACCTTGGCGGCGGCGCGTTACAAGCCCAACGATCCTAGCTTCGTGTTCCGCGGAAACAGACACCTGATACGCCTACCTCATACGGGCAAGGACTTCCCCTATCAGGTATGGATGCAGAAACACCCTTCACCGCTGGTTTTTCTGAGCCCAGGAATCGGCTCGCACCGGATGTCGGGAAATGTGTTGGTTCTGGCCGAGGCGATGTTCGAAAGGGGCTTTTCGGTGGTGACGATTTCAGGGATATTCCATCCGGAATTCATGGAATGCGCCTCGGCCTTGTCGATGCCGGGCAATCCGGTGAGCGACCGTGCGAACCTGCTCGCCGCATTCACGGAGATCGATGCCTCGATTCATCGGAAATATCGCGGGCGCGTAACGAACCGCGTGCTCGCGGGGTTTTCCCTAGGCGGCTTCTCCACCCTCCAGCTGGCAGCCACCGAGGCAGATCATGCCCCGGGATCCGTGCGGTTCGATCACTACCTCGCCATTCAAACCCCGGTCGATCTGCGGCAGGCTTACCGCACGCTCGACGGGTATTATTCGGTGCCAGCTTCGTGGCCGGAAGCCGAGCGCGCCCGGCGGGTCGATCACACATTTCACAAAGCGGCGGCATTGATCGACCAGCGCCCTCCGGAAGGGGTGCCGCCGTTCGATGCGGATGAATCGCAGTTGCTCGTAGGTTTTGCATTTCGGGTAGTTTTGCGCGATGCGCTTTACAGCATCCACCGGCGTACACCTTCGAATCTCGTTTCCGTGCCCACGTCATCATGGCGACGTGAGAAATCGTATGAAGAATTCATGAACTTCAGTTTCGACGGTTACCTCAAGCGTTGGCTCGCACCGCAGGAACTGGAGAGAGGAGTGAGTGTGCAGCGTCTCTTCGATGCGACCACGCTCAGGGACATGGAGCGCTCGTTGCGCGCAAACGAACGCATCCGTGTGATCGGCAATCGCAACGACTTCCTTATCACGCCTCAGGACGCGGTGTGGATGACATCCACCTTCGGCAACCGTGCGCATTGGCTACCATCCGGCGGGCACCTCGGAAATCTCGGCGATCCCCGGTTTTTCGAAGTGCTCGGCAGGGTGATGGAACCCATGCGCCCGGGTAAAGATTGATCCGGACAAAGCGCGAAAGGGAAAGACACCGTGCCGAACGAAGCCGTGCGCGGGTTTGCCTTTGCCTCCCTGGGAAAAAATTCCCGCTCAGTTTTCGATGCTATCGGGCTTGCCGAAGCGGAACGTAAATCCCTTTCCGTTCGCGGAGCCGACGTTCACGCGATCGATCCTCTCCCGGATATCCTTCGGGGCCGCCTCCTTATCCTTGTCCGAGTTCCATGGGCCCTGCCAGATGGCGTTGTTCGCGGTGTCCCGGACGGTCACCTGGGTGTCGCCGTTGGAGGATTTGATCTCAACGGAGCCCTCGTTATCCATCAGGCGGATCGTTGAGTTCTGTTGGAAGCGCACTCCCCCGTCCTCGCCTTGGGTTATCGGCGGGACTTCCAGTTCGAGGGCGCGGTTCATCTCTTCGCGCAGCCTGCGGAAGGTGTTGTCGAAGCGCTGATCGGGCAAAATACCAAAATGATCCGCACCAAATCCCTGGAGGTTCTGCTGCATCAGGCCGCGCAGGCGGTCGGCCTGCGCCTTGGGAAGCCCTTCGAGGAAAGGCTCCGGCTCGAGGTGCGCGCCGAGCTCCGCCGGGCGCTCGGTCAGTGTGACATGTGCCTTGTCCGGTTTGCCTTTACGGATGAGTTCGATCTCCAATTTGTCACCCACCTTGTGGGCGCGGATTGTTTCACTAAAAAGATTGGGATCCATCACTCGAGTCCCGTTGACAGAAAGGATGATGTCGTTGACGGCAAGACCCGCTTCCACGGCGGGGCTGTTAGGGCAGATGGTGCGGATGATGACTCCGGAGTCCGTGCCGATGCCGAGGTGTTCGGCGACCATATCGGGAATGACGGCGGTGGAAAGCCCGAGGAATGGGAGTTTGGCGGCGGGTTCGGTTCCCGACCGCTCTTCGCCGAGGAGTGCGGCGGGTGGCTTGGCGTCTTCCGGCGGAGGTTCGATAGCGGGCAGCGGCGCGAGCGGGCAGAATGCGAAGCCGCCGATCAGGTAGGCGGAGGGAAGGGTTATGGCTCTGGCTTTCATGTGTTGTTTAATACTAGAAGCGTAGTAGTCTTTCCCCCTTGTCTGTAGATCATCAGTCAATTTTCTCGGGAACGATCACGTATTCGAAACGCGGCCTCTCCACGCTGGCGGGATTGCCGGCGGAGTCCAGCACGGTGACCTTTTCCATGTAGGTCATGCGCAGCACGCGATGCGGCTGGTTCTTGCCTCGCCAGATCACGCCTTCGTCACGGGTTTCGCTGGGATTGCGACTGAAAGAGGCGGGGGCGATCATAGATGGCGACGTGGTCAAAGGGGGGGAGAGGGCTTCGGACTTATCCGCGGTTACGGCCGTCTGGCCGTGTTTGGTTTCCGCAGGAACCATGAGAGCGGCGAGGGAACCGAGCAGGGCAAAGGCCGCCGCCGCCGCGATGTTGAAGCGGAGGGCGCTCTTCTTTTGGCCTGTCACCGAGGCTCCGTTGGAAGGCTTGTTGAAAAGCAGTATCTTATCGTCCACTGCGAAGGGGGTATCTCCTAGGGCGTCTAGCAAAGATGATCGCAAGGCGTTCGGGATGGTTCCTGGACGCAGCGCCCTGAGGTGGGTCTCAAGCGCGGCCTCACCATCGGAAAGATGCTCGAGGGTTCCCTCCGCGCAGGCGGTGAGGCGGGAGAGGAAATCCTCGTCGAGCCCTGCGGGATTCAGGTTGCTGAGTTCCCGCTCAGTGATGGTGGGTATTCTGGACATTCTTGTATTGCTGATTCTCGTGTACGCAAATTTCAGATCGAGAGGTCTCCCCGGCGGCGTGCCGTGCCCAGTTCGCGCTTCAAAGCCTCCAGACCATAGCGATACCGGGAGGCCGCTGTGTTTTGTGAAATTCCGAGCGCCTCGCCGATTTCCGCGAACGTGCGCTCGCCCCATACCTTCATGATGATCACTTCCGAAAATTTCTCCGGCAATGATTTGAGGGCGTTCTCCAGTTGGGATCGTGTTTCATCGTCCCCGCCTTCGGCATCGAACCATGGGTGGAACGCGCCGAATTGCTCCGCCTCGAGATCCGCCGAGACGTTGTTCTCCCGGCGCTTGCGGCGGTCTTCTTTTCGCGAGAGATCGATGGCGAGCCTACGTATCGTCGCATAAAGGTATGGCTGCCATGCGTCCTGGCCGCCCACAAATTCGCCGCCGCGGATTTTATCCACGAGTTTGACGATGGCGTCCTGAAGCACGTCCTGGGCGTCCTCGTGGCTTCGGGTTTGGTTTCTTGCGAAAAGCAAAAGTCTCGGACCATACTCCTCAATCCACCCACGCCATGCGGCGGCGGCGGGGGAATTATTAGCGGGAGCTTCAGTGACGGACATTCTTCTGGAAAAGTATCAGCGAAGCGGCATGCGAGCACGGATTTGTTTAGATTTTCGCAATCGGCGCATTGGGGATTGAATGATTAACCTGCCTGAAGTATCTAGCGGCATGGTTTTCTTAAGGTTGCTGATTGCCTGTGTTCTGGCTATGGGTTTGTCAAACTGCCGGAAGAAATCCGACACCGCGGCGAAGGAGGTGATGGAGGCAGGGTATGCGATGACGGCGGAAGGCTGGTTCTCCGCGGTGCGTGGCAATGATGTGGCGGTGCTGCGGAAGATGGTGGACGGTGGTTTCGATGAGAAAACAAAGGACGCGGAGGGCCGTGGCGCGCTGCATGTGGCGGCGGCGTCCGGTGCGCAGGAAGCGGGCGGATTTCTGCTCAACCGCCGCTCTTCCATTGATGAAAAAGGGGTGGGCGGAACCACTCCACTGATGGCGGCCGTCATCGCCGATAAGCCGGAGATGGTGCGTTGGCTGTTGCGGCAGGGCGCGGATCCGAAGCCCAAGGACGACAGCGGTTTCACGGCTCTGATGCTTGCGGTGAACGGGGGAGCCAAGACATCCGTGGAGGAACTGGCCCCGTATCACCGTGATGATTTGGATGCCGCCCTGCTGCTCGCCTCACTTGTCGGCAAGGCGGATGTGATCGACTCGCTCACCAACTACGGAGCCTCGGTTTACGCGAGAATGGAGGACGGCCGGACGCCGCTGATGCTCGCCGCCCAAAACGGCCACAAGGATGCCGCTGAGATGCTGATCGACATCGGGGCGAGTCGCTTCGCCACATCGGAAAGCGGGGCTACGGCGCATGGCCTAGCCGTTGCGGCGGGGCACACGGATCTGGCCGAGCTGATTGAGAAAGGGTTTTCCGGAGAAGTTCTGGCGCTGGAGTCGGATGAGGAAGTGGCGGGAGCGATGGATGAACAACTGAGGGAAGAACGGAACACGCAGGACAAACCGGCAAACGATCACACTTTGACTGCGAATGAAAGCTCCGGCGGAAAGATGCCTTGGAACCAGCCGCTGCCGGGACAGGAAAATGCCGGCGCTTTGTCGGATGCGCCGCGGGATTTCAATACGGCGACAGATTCGATATTGGCGGAGCGGCCCGCTGAAAATACGAAGATCACCACGAACACCATGGAGGGTGCGCGTATCGGCAAGCGGGAGCGGAGCGCCGCGCAAGGCGCGCTGGAAGATGAAACCGAAGATGACCTGCCGCTGGTCATGCGTCATTTCCGCCAGCGTGAGCTCCCCGTGGAGGTGAAACAGGTTTCCGGAGGCGTGGCCTCTCTGCGTATCGCGGGATCTCCCGCCAAGGACGTGAAAGTGAAGGTGGGCGACGCGATCCCCGGCTCGAGACTTTTCGTGATCCGGGTTTACAGTCGCACCGAGCAGGGGAAACTCAACGATGGCGCGCCGATTAGGGTCGGGATCGTCGAAGTGGAGGATGCGCGCAACGGACGGAAGATGGAATGGACAGAGGGCCGTCCGGCGGTGGGGCATGATCCGGTCGCGCTCGTCGAGGATGCCGCGACAGGTCGGCGTTACCTCGCTAAGCCCGGACAGAAATTCACTTCGGGGGACGGGCGCGGGTTCATTGTCAACGACGTGCGCCCCGGACAGATCGTCATCGAGGAAACAGCAAGCGGCGAGGTGCGGACTCTGCGCCTGCGAGGTTCAAAGGGATAAGGAACCAACATGAATCAAGAATACGAAAACATAGGCGGGCTGGTAGCGGACAACGGGACGCCGGTTCGGCAATTTGCCGTCATGCTGCCAAACCGCGTGGGCGCCCTCGCGTCGTTGGTGAAACTCCTCAGGTCGTCCTCCATCGAGGTGATCGGCTTGAGTGTGCAGGACTCGCGCGACGCTACCATCGCGAGGTTAGTGGTTTCCGACCCCGATCTTACGGAGTCCATTTTCTGTGAGAAAGGGATTCCCCACACTACCTGCGAACTGGTGGTCATCGCGCTGAAAGAGGCGGGGCCGGATCTGCTGAAGTGCTTGGACATCTTGATGACAGCGGAAACGAACGTCGATTTCGCTTACGCTATGCTGCCCGGCCCCGACGGCAAGGCGCTGCTCGCATTGCACGTCGAGGATTATGATTTCGCCACCAGCATCCTCAACCGCAGCGGCTTCAAGCTGATGTATGAGGCGGACTTGCTGAGGTGAATTTTGTTCGATGTCCGAACGACCGGTGACCATGAACCCCGAGCATCCCCATGCTTGGCCAACCTCGTAAGCCCCCTTCCGAGTATCTCATCATATCCACGCTGGTATTTCCCCTAGCGTTCTTGGCAAAGTCCGGCTACTACGCTGCCCATGATTTGGGCATGGTTGATTTTCCTCGGGTTTGTGTTCGCGATGCTGGCTCTGGACCTAGGTGTGTTCCACCGGAAATCCCACGTCGTAGGATTCAAGGAGTCGCTTGGCTGGTCCGCCGTATGGATCACCTTGGGCCTTTCCTTCTCGATCCTCGTTTACTTCGCGTATGAGCTCCATTGGTTCGAACTCGGCCACTCGGTGGACGCTGTGGACAAGGTGGTGAACACCGGGAAACTGGCGGCGACGAAATACCTCACTGCCTACGTGGTGGAGAAATCACTGAGCGTGGACAACATCTTCGTGATCGCGATGGTGTTCGGCTCGCTCGCGGTGCCCGCACGCTACCAGCACCGCGTGCTGTTCTGGGGCATACTCGGCGCACTGATGATGCGCGGCGCGATGATCGGCCTCGGATCTGTATTGGTGCAGAATTTCCATGCGATCCTCTACGTATTCGGCGCGTTTCTGATCTTTACCGGGATCAAGATGCTGGTGATGGAAGAGAAGGAGGAGCACCCCGAGAACAACCCCGTGGTGCGCTGGATCAGGAAGTTTTTTCCGATCACCCGTGATTTCCATGGCCAGCATTTCATGGTCAGAGCGGGCAGCCAGTGGTCGCGTGAGGCCGCCGAGCCGGGTGATGAGACGAAACCCGATCCGATCGTGGATGCGGCGCCCACAGGCAAATGGCTGCTCACACCCCTCGCTGTCGCGCTGATATTAGTGGAGGTTACGGATTTAATTTTCGCCGTGGATTCCATTCCTGCCGTATTCGCGATCACGGCGGACCCGTTTCTCGTTTTTACCAGTAACGTTTTCGCGATTTTGGGACTGCGTTCTCTGTATTTCGCATTGGCCGGCTTGATTACTAAATTCCGCTACCTCAAGCCCGCTCTCTCGCTCATTTTGGTTCTTGTCGGCGTGAAAATGCTGGCCGCAAAGTGGTTAAAGATTTGGCTGGGCGACTCATTTAACCTTACCGTTCTGTCTGTGATCATCGCGATCCTCGCCACAGGCATCATCACTTCGATCATCGTCGGGACGAAAGATGAGGGTGGTGCTACCCCATCCTGAAATCGGAAAACTCCATACCATGCAACTCCTCAAGGACTTCCTCGACCTGATGCTGCACCTGCAGGATCACCTCAACACCTTCACGAGCCAATACGGCCCGCTGGTTTACGGGCTACTGTTCCTCATCGTGTTTTGCGAGACGGGGCTGGTGGTGACGCCGTTCCTGCCCGGCGATTCCCTCCTGTTCGCGGTGGGTGCGATCTCGGCCGATCCGCAGTCGGGGATCAATGTCTGGATCGCAGCCATCGTGATGCTGGTCGCAGCCATACTCGGGGATACGGTGAACTACTGGATTGGCCGTAGGTTCAGCGGATGGGCGACGCGGAAATTTCCCCGGATTATCAAGCAGAGCCATCTCGACAAGACCTCGGAGTTCTTCGTGCGCTACGGCGGCAAGGCCATCATCATCGCGCGCTTTGTCCCCATCGTCCGCACCTTCGCTCCGTTTGTAGCAGGCTCGGGAGCGATGGATTACAGGAAATTCATGTCCTACAACGTCCTGGGCGCGTTCCTCTGGATCGGTTCGCTGCTGCCCGCCGGTTGGTATTTCGGGAATTTTCCCATCGTGAAGGACAACTTCGAGATCGTGGTTTTTGGCATCATCGGCGTTTCCCTGTTGCCAATGGTCATCGAGTTCGCGCGCGCTAAGATCAAGCACAAAGCCCCATCGGGTTGAAGCTTTATAATTTCTTAAGCGATGTAGGCTTGCGGATTTCCGAGAGATAGGAAAGGCTACCGCTATGCAAGCAGTGACGGATAAGTTGAGAAATTTTCTGCAATTCGTGGCGGTGAAACTCATCGACGAGCCAGCCAAGGCGCAGCTCAAGGTCGCGGAACTTGGGCCGAAAAAGCTGCGCTTCAAGCTGGTGCTGGCGCAAGAGGACGTGGCGTTGCTGATCGGGCGCAACGGCTTCACTGCCTCCGCCATCCGCAGCGTCCTGAAAGCGGCGGCGGATAAGGAAGGGGTCCAGGTGAACCTCCAAATCCACTCTCATGAGGAGGAGGCGGATTTCCTCGCCCGCGAAGGGGCGTAATAGCTTCACTACTCCCTGTGGATGGATGCCCCAATATCCGCTACCCCGTCTTGCCGCTAAAAGATGAAATCCGAAGGCTTTCAAAAATTCAATTTTGCCGTTGCCAAGTCCTCCTGCCATTCCTCATACTCGCCACATGAAAAAATTCCTCGCCGTCGCCACAACCCTCTGCGTCCTCAGCGGTTTCGCTGCGGCCGACATCCAATCGCCACCCGGCTCGCACTACACTTCCACCCGCAAGCTGGGACGTGCCTTCAGCAACCTTGTCTACGGATTCATCGAGATTCCCGAGCAAATCGTGCGCAAATCGGATACCTACGGCGCCAAAGCCGGCTGGTCCTATGGAGCTATCGATGGCACCAGCCGCGGACTGACCCGTCTCGGCTACGGTTTTTACGAGCTTTTCACTTTCAGCTGCCCCACCTATCGCGGCACCTTCAAACCCCCTTACGAAAAGTGCGGCCAAGACAACCGGATCGAAATGAACGTCCATGAGGGCCTGTCGGAGTTCCCACCTGAACTCGGTGCAGAATCCTACTACAGCCACTCCCGCGCCCAGAAATTCTGAGCGTCGAGGGGGCGCTTTTTCCAAAACCCGGCCGGATCCGTCCCGCCGGGTTTTCTCTTGCCCCTGGGATAGGTCTTCGCTTTCTGCGAAACTCACCAAAATTTCGCTTGTCGCCACCTGAGATTTGAAGCAATCTCCGCCCCCGCCCGTCTCCGGGTAACATCGTAACAAGTCACACCATGTCAGTTTCTCTCCGCCTCAACCGCAAGGGCACCAAGGATCGCCCCTACTACAAGATCGTCGCCGTGGACAGCCGCAAGCGCCGTGATGGACGCTACATCGAACAGATCGGCACCTACGATCCAATGCTCGAAGGCACCAACTATGAGATCGATCTGGAGAAGGCCGACAAATGGCTTTCCGTCGGGGCGAAGCCTTCCGAAACAGTGAACAGCTTCATCCGCAAGGCTCGCACAGCCTCCGCGAAGTAGTCTCTGATCTTACGGAATTTTTCACACAACCGCGCGCCCGCAAAGCCGCGGTTGTTTTCGTTATGTACTCCGGCCCTTTCGAGACCATCGAGGACTTCATGGCGCGAGCGCTCCATGATCCCGTGCGCGGCTACTATGCACGGAACATCCGCAGCATCGGCGCGCGCGGCGATTTCACCACCGCGCCGCAGCTTTCCGAAGCCCCCGCGAGAGCCATCGCGGCATGGGTCGCCCGCGCCCTTCGTGAAACGAAAACGCGCCATGTGATCGAGATCGGTCCGGGTCTTGGCACGCTCACCGCGCAGGTGATCCAAAATCTGCCTTTTACGACAAGCTTTCGCACGCGTTTTCACCTTGTCGAGTCCTCGCCCGTTCTCGCGGAGCACCAGAAATCGCTGTTTGGAAAAAAGGTAGCTCACCACATGTCGATTCTAGACGCGCTGCAAAGTTGCTCCGGCGAGGCCGTCATATTTTCCAACGAACTTGTGGATGCTTTCCCTGCGCGCGTATTTAGAAAAAATCAGAGAGTATGGCGGGAACTCGCACTTGATAGCCTGATGAAAGAGGTCTTGCTACCACCGACGGAATTACCCCCCTCGTCCATATTTCGGATCCCATTCGAAGAGAACCAAACAGTAGAAGTTCATGACGCCTATCGGCTATGGCTGGAATCATGGCTGCCCCAATGGACGCGCGGCGAGATGCTGACCATCGACTACGGGGACATCGCGGAGCGCCTTTATCACCGGCGCCCCCAAGGCTCATTGCGCGCCTACCTCCTCCACCAGCACCTCCATGGTGCCGCCGTCTTCGAAAACCGCGGTCACCAGGACATCACTGCTGATGTCAATTTCACCGACCTCGTGACCTGGTCCCAACCATGGCTGTCATCCTCCCCTTCCCAATCCTTTGCTGACTTCATCCACGCCTTCTCCAAATCCTCCGACTCGCATTTCGTGGAGGCGGCAGCGCATTTCCGCGTCCTGATTCAGAAGTCCGCCCGCTGATTCCGATATTCCTCGCCGTTTTATTCCTCGCCGTTTCCAAGTATTTCCCGATGTGGTAGGTTGACACCCTTGTTCGGCTTGACCAAATTGCTTTCCACCCACCGTCTTGGTGGTTCTACTGCCATACTAAAAACTATACCCAGCACAGTATTTCGTGTTCACCAATGAAGATTACCTAGCCGAATTGCTCCTGGAAGGCGGCATTATCGAAGCGGAACAACTCAAAAGCGCACGAGCCTCCCTGTCCGGCGGCCAGACGATCGTTCAGCACCTCATCAATCGGTCAGAAGTCACCGAAACCCAAGTCGCTGAGACGCTCGCATCGAACGCGGGCATCCCTTTCGTGGATTTAGCCGGCTTCCACTTCGATCCCGCTATAATTCTCACCGTCTCCGAGGACACCGCCCGGCGCTACCGCGTCATCCCCGTCACCGATGACGGTCTTTACCTCACTGTCGCCGTCGCAGATCCACTCGATTTCGAAACACTGGACAGCCTGCCTCACGTGATTGGCCGGGAGCTGAATCTCGCCTGCGCTACGCATACTGACATCAACCATCAACTGATGCAGTTTTACAATGTGACTGATAAAAAGCAGGACGACAAGGTGGATGGTTTCTTTGTCTCAACCGGTGACTCCGAAGCGGGCGTCGAAACGAACGACGCACCTATCATCCGCCTCGTCCAACAAACGCTTACCGAAGCGTTTCGCCTGAGAGCCTCGGATATCCACATCGAACCCTTGGAAACGTCCGTCCGGATCCGCTACCGCCTCGACGGCAAGCTGGTGAATGTAGATACACACCCGAAGAAACTGCTCCCGGCCATCGTCGCCCGCCTCAAGGTGATGAGCGGTAGCATGTCTATCGCGGAAAAACGCCTTCCGCAGGACGGTCGCATCCAGCTCAAGATGGGCGACAAGGAGGTCGATCTCCGCGTTTCCTCCGTCCCCTCCAATCACGGCGAATCCATCGTCATGCGGATTTTGGACAAAACCGCCCTCCTCCTCGGTCTTCCCGAACTCGGCTTCTTTTCCGATGACCAAGTAGAGTTTGAAACT
The DNA here is from genome assembly GCA_945869855.1 of Prosthecobacter debontii. Lineage (GTDB taxonomy): Bacteria > Verrucomicrobiota > Verrucomicrobiia > Verrucomicrobiales > Akkermansiaceae > Luteolibacter. Next base: position 5,503 of record CAMBQC010000041.1, on the reverse strand, counting down.
CTCCTGAAACTACCGGATGGCATCCTCCTTGTGACGGGTCCCACGGGTTCTGGGAAAACTACCACTCTTTACGCCTGCCTGAACGTGATCAACAAGCCGGACAAGAAGATCATCACTGTGGAAGATCCCGTCGAATACGAACTCCCCGGCATCAACCAGGTCATGGTGAAATCGGAGATCGGCATGACTTTCGCCGCCGCACTCCGCGCCATGCTCCGCCAAGCTCCCAATATCATCATGATCGGGGAAATCCGCGATGCGGAAACCGCCAATATCGCCATCAACGCCTCACTGACTGGACACCTCGTTTTCTCTACTCTCCACACGAATGACGCGCCCTCCGCCATCGCCCGTCTCGCCGATATCGGCGTGAAACCCTTCCTAATCGCATCAGCCGTCCGCTCCGTCCTCGCCCAGCGCCTCGTCCGCAAGCTCTGCCCCGAGTGCAAGTCACCCGCCGGGCTCAACGACAAGGAGATGCGCGCCCTCAACCTCGACGCCGCCCGCGTTGCCCAAGCTTCCATCTTCGGCCCGGTCGGCTGCACAAAATGCCGCGGCAACGGTTACCGCGGGCGGATGGGCATCTTCGAGCTTTTCAACATCGATGACGAGGTCCGCGGCATGATCAACGGCGGCCTGACCACCAGCCAACTCCGCCGCCGCGCCCGCGAACTCGGCATGCGCACCCTGCGCGAGGACGGTATCCGCAAAGTCCTTTCCGGCCTAACCTCCGGCTCGGAGGTAGTTCACGCCACTATGGGCGATTTCGACTAAAACTTCAGATCTCAATGTAGATCATCCAAACCCAGCGATTCCAGATTCCGGCCTCTTCCTTGAAATTTGAATTTTTCACCAGATGGACAACCGTCAACTCCTAGATCTTTTCCAAGCCCGCAGCCTCATCGACGCCTCCCTGTCGGAAGAGATCCTCGCGGAAATCGATAACAGCGGGAAAAGTGTACCCGAACTGTTGGCCGATTTCCAAGTCATTCAATCCAAGGAGGACGTCTGGCCGATTGTCGCCTCGGAACTCGGAGCCTCTCTCGTCGATCTGCGCAACTGGACCCCGCCGGACGCGCTTCTTGATCTTGTTCCTGCGGGCACCGCCCGCCTTCACGGAGCCTTTCCGGTGAACTTCGATGACCAAGGCCTCCACCTCGCGCTGGTCGATCCGCTCAATCCCCAAACAGTAGAGGATCTGCGCTTCGCCCTAGGCCGCGAAATCGTTGTCGTCGTTGCACCCGATTACCTGGTTGAAGCCAAAATCAACGAATGCTACGGCGGCGAAGGAAAAGCGATGGGAGACATCCTCGCCCAACTTGATAACGGTGCCGAGAATTTCGACGAAGCCAACGCCGAGGCCGAGGCGAACTCCGCTCCTATCATCCGCTACGTAGATCTCGTCCTCTATCAGGCCATCAAGGAAAAAGCATCGGATATCCACTTCGAGCCCTTCGAAAAAGACTTCAAGATCCGCTACCGGGTCGATGGCGCGCTGTATGAAATGGCGCCACCACCACCGCACTTGGCCTTACCGATCCTTTCCCGCGTAAAAGTGATGGCGAACCTCAACATCGCCGAGCGCCGCGTTCCACAGGACGGACGTATAGTAAAACAAATCGGAGAAAAACAGGTGGACATGCGTGTCTCCACCCTCCCTACCCACCACGGCGAGTCCATTGTGCTCCGCGTCCTCGACCGCTCCTCGGTCAACCTCTCCCTGGAAAACCTCGGCCTCCCCACGACAATTTACGACTACATCAGCGAGACCATCGAGAAGCCGAACGGGATCTTCATCGTCACCGGCCCCACCGGCGCGGGCAAAACAACTACGCTTTACGCGGGACTGCGCCGCATCAATACCATCGATGCAAAGCTCCTCACCGCCGAGGACCCCGTGGAATACGACATCGACGGCATCATCCAGATCCCCATCAACGAGGCCATCGGCCTTGATTTTCCCCGAATCCTCCGCGCCTTCCTACGCCAAGATCCGGACCGCATCATGATTGGGGAAATGCGCGACAAGGAAACCGCCACGATCGCCATCCAAGCCGCGCTAACAGGCCACCTTGTCCTTTCCACCCTCCACACCAACGACGCGCCAGGCGCCGTCACCCGCCTCATCGACATGGGTTGCGAGCCGTTCCTTGTAGCCGCCTCGCTGGAGGGAGTTCTCGGCCAGCGCCTCGTCCGCACGATTTGTGTGGAATGCAAATCACCCTACGAGCCGAACGAGGCGATCCTCTCCCAGCTCAGTATCTCACCCCACGAACTCGGCGACAAGCAGTTCTTCACCGGTGCAGGCTGCGAGGTCTGCGGCCAATCCGGATACCGCGGTCGCGCCGGACTTTACGAGCTACTGAACATCACTGAACCCATCCGCGAACTCATCACCAAACGCGCACCGAGCGTCGTCATCAAACAAAAGGCCATCGAGCTGGGCATGAATACGCTCCGCGAGGACGGCCTCCGGAACATCTACCTGGGCAAGACCACCATCGAGGAAGTCCTCAAATACACGTGAGCGCCGGTCATTTTTGCGTAGCCAAATCCCTTCCGATATTCTTTAATCAGTTAATCTCCTAAAAAAAACGCCCATGCCCAACTTCCACTACACCGCCCTTGACGCGAAAGGCGAACAAGCCAACGGCCAGGTCGCCGCCGCAACCGAAGCCGAAGCTGTTCAAAAACTCCGCGCGCAGGGTCTATACCCTACCCATATCGCCGAGGAGGGGAAGGGCAAGCCCGGTATCGCCTCGAAATCAATGGTGAAAAAGGCGAAGGCCAAGTCGATCAACATCAGCTTCGGCAAAGGTGGTTCGACAGTGAAACCCAAGGTGCTCATGGTGTTCACCCGCCAGCTCGCGACGCTCATCGACTCCGGCCTCCCGCTGCTCCGCTCCCTTACCGTCCTTGGAAAGCAGGAGCCAAACCCCGTCCTGAAGTCAACGATCAGTTCGCTTGCAGATTCCGTCCAGGGTGGTTCCACCTTCTCGGAATCCCTGGCCCAGCACCCGAAAATGTTTAATAAGCTGTTTGTGAACATGGTCAAAGCGGGGGAACTAGGAGGTGTTCTGGAAGTCGTCCTCAACCGTCTTGCGGAATACCAGGAAAAAGCCCAAAAGCTGAAGAACAAGATCGTCTCCGCCATGGTCTATCCGGCCATCGTTATGTTCATAGCCGTTGCCATCTTGGTTTTCCTAATGATTTTCATCGTGCCGAAATTCAAGGAGATGTTCTCCGAAACCGATTCCGAGCTCCCGCTGATCTCTCAGATCGTGTTCGGCTTCTCCGAATTCTGCCTTGGCAGACCCATCGCCGGCATCCCGAATGTGGTCTGGGTATTCGTTGCTCTTGGCGGTCTCATCGTCGCGCTGAACGCCTTCGGCAAAACCAAAGGAGGACGCCACCTCATCGACAACTTCAAGCTGCGCCTACCCATCCTGGGCGACGTCACGCGCAAATCCGCCGTGTCACGCTTCGCCCGCACACTCGGAACCCTCGTCACATCCGGCGTCCCGATCTTGCAGGCGCTCAACATCACCCGCGACACCGCAGGCAACGTCATCGTTTCCGACGCGATCGCAAAAGTCCACGAAGCAGTGAAAGAAGGCGAATCCATCGTCACCCCGCTGTCCTCCAGCGGAGTTTTCCCCAGCATGGTCATCTCCATGGTCGATGTGGGTGAGGAAACCGGTCAGCTTCCTGAAATGCTCCTCAAAATCGCGGACGTTTACGACGATGAGGTGGACAACGCCGTCACAGCACTGACATCCATCCTTGAGCCCATGATGATCGTCTTACTCGCCCTCGTCGTCGGCTCCATCGTGTTTGCCCTCTTCCTGCCACTCATCAAGATGATCTCCGAAATGAGCGACCAGTGATCCGGCGGTTTTTCCGCGAAATTTTCCGGAAACAGCCTGCCATTACAGCGACCAATCACTCCATGAAAACCCAATCTTCATCGCGACACCGCCGGGGCTTCACGCTGATCGAGCTTCTCGTCGTAATCACCATCATCGTGATCCTTGCGGGGCTGTCCATGGGCGGCTACGGATATATCGCCCGGAAACAGGCGGACTCGCAGGCCGCCGTCCAGATCAGCCTGCTATCCAAGGCAATTGAGGAATACAAGCTGGATAACGGGGTCTATCCGCCCACCGGCAACACCAACAGCCTCTACATCCTGCTTTACTGGACCGGCGCAAATGCCAGCCCACCGGGAAAAATCTATCTCCCGGATCTCGATCCCAACAGCAAGGGTCATGGCTGGATTGATGGAACCGGTCCCGCCGCCAAAATCCTCGATCCTTGGGGTAACGAGTACATTTACAGGCGGGGTGATGACTCCGCTGCAAAGAATCCCGATTTCGATTTGTTATCTAAGGGTAAGGATGGATTGACAGGTTCCACTGCTTTATCCGCCGACGATATCGACAACTACTAGCAGCTCCGCTTTCCCATCATCCTCATGCCCCCTGAAACAGACGCCGCCTCCGAAAGAGCGGCCCGTGAGCCCAAGGTTCGCCGGATTTCCAACAAACCCGCGCTCAAAGTTGCGGGTCCGCAACCTTCCGTGAAAGACCCTGCCCCCGCAGCTGCTCCCGAAACGGATGCCACTCCCAAAGCGGATCAGAAACGCAGCCGCCGCCGCCGTGGGAAGGGCAAGTCCGGCCAGAAGGAATCCGAAATCTCCATGGCGCCGGAATCTCCCGTCGTGGAGGAAACCATCGCCCTCGTGCCGGATACGCCGCAGCCACGTTCCACAAAAAAGGAACAATCCGATGCGCGCGACAAACCGCAGGAAACCCGCCCGCAGCCGCACAAGCCCCGCCGCAAGCCCGACCCCGGCAAGGTCGCCAAGAATGCCTGGAAAATTTTTCTCGCCGAAGTCAGCGAGGAAGGCGTCGCGCTCATCGGCGACAACGATGCCCGCGAGCTTGCCCGCCGCTGCTTCCGCCTCTCGGAAATTTTCCTCGAAGAGGAAGACAAGCGCGGTTGAACGGGAGCCCCCTCCTTTCCATGGGACATCAGGAATAAGGTTTGAATGGCAGGGATTAGGCCCTTCGCCAAAATGATCCCGAAATCCAAAGTTGAGTAAAGCATCGTTTGGGTTCAGGTCATATGGTAGATGAGTTGTGTCAAATAACCACACGCCACCTTCCTTCATCAAACGATACAAACGATTTGTAACCCTGTTTTTCGCGCTCGGCTAGTTCGCCTCGCTCACACGGCTTGGCTCCGTGCTGACAAAGCGCTTCAAGCCTTGCTTGGCATCGAACGTTTTCCTGGAACTGACACTGTGCGCCATCTTTTCATGCGTTTCCGTCAAGGCCACATCGAAGAGTTTTGTCGCCCGCTTAACTCAGAATCTAAAACGCAAGGCTGCTGGACTCGCGAACTGGACAGCTATTTACGAAAACTATGCTTGGACACGCTTCAGTCTCCAACTCCAAGGCTGGTCAGCTCCAAGAGAATTTTTGCCATCCGCGGCGTATCC
>CAMBQC010000040.1 GCA_945869855.1 Prosthecobacter debontii | reverse complement strand
CCAGGCGGAAACACCAGATCCCAGATGACCGGAATCGCCTGGATAACAATCAATATCCGCAGGATCTGCCAAGTTGCCCTCGCTTCCCGTAAATGTCTGAAGCCTCGCGAAAACCTCCCCCCTTCCCCACCCATCTCCGCGATCGTTTCTGGAGAGGCTGGAGGAACCATAAGATAAAACACTAAACTCTAAATTTTAAACCCTAATAAGAGCGAAGTTACGAAGCCCTCTTCCTTAGAGCTTAAAATTTAAAGTTTAAAGCTTCCCTACTCCTGGTGCCTCGCCCTCGGCTCGCGCTTCGCGACGGTCTCGCCGCCTGGCGCTGTGACGAACGGGCCGCCTTCCAAGGGAGCAACACCGGTGAAGGCCACGTCCGGCATGTCGGTGGGACGCCCGGCCAGCGGGAAATCCTTGCGCAGCGGGAAAAATGGATAGCCCTCCCACATGAGAATGCGCTTGAGGTTCGGGTGGCCGGAAAAGGGAATTCCCATCATGTCCCAGACCTCGCGCTCATGCCAGTCCGCCGCTTTCCAGAGATGGATGGCGGTGGGCACGGACTCGTCCTCGGAAACCTTGGCCTTGAGCCTCAGGTGGCGCATGTCGTCGAGCGAGGCGAGCTCATAAACCACCTCAAAACGCGGATCGTCACCAAAGTGGTCGAGCGAGGAGATGTCCAGCAACAGCTCGAAGCCGAGCTTCTCCTTGCAGAGTGCGAGGGCTTTCGGGAGGGCTTCGAGCGAAAGCGAGAGTGTGGTTTCACCGCGGAATTCGGTTTCGGAAAGGAGGCCGCCGGCGAGAGCTTCGCGGAGGGCGGGGAGATCGTTAGCAAGGGCGGCGGACATCTTGGTGAGCTGTGGGGATTACGCGTTTTCATCGAAGAACACGCGCTTCTGGTCTTCCGTGGAATGCTCCTTCTCGATTTTTTCCTGGAGCTTCATCAGCCCCTCGATGAGGGCTTCGGGACGCGGCGGGCAGCCGGAAATGTAAACATCCACGGGGATCAGGCGGTCGATGCCCTGCAATACGGCGTAGGAGCGATACATACCGCCAGAAGACGCGCAGGCACCCATGGCGATGCACCATTTTGGCTCCGGCATCTGATCCCAGACACGTTTCACGGCCAGTGCCATCTTGTAGGTGACCGTGCCGGCTACGATCATCACATCGGATTGGCGGGGAGAAAACCGCATCACCTCCATACCGAAGCGGGAGATATCGAAACGCGAGGAGGCGGTGGCCATCAGCTCGATCGCGCAGCAGGCAAGCCCCATCGGCATGGGCCACAAGGAGTTCTTCCGCATCCAGTTGATCGCGGCGTCCACCTGGGTGAAGATAATGTTGCCCTCGATCTTCGAATCGTAAGCGGCGTGGGTGGAGGTGGTGTCGATGGTTTCCATGGCGCGGGGACTGGGCGGCGGGAGCTTGGTGCCAACTAGGCCGTGTCTCAAGCGGTTTGTCGGAAAATTTCCCCGCGGGTGACATTCATTCCCCCGCGGATCGCCGTCCGTGCGCTAGGTTTTGACGCAGTGTCTCCACGATCTGACGGCTCAAGCGGAAACCCGTTCTTTCCAATCGGGTTGGCTGAGAAACAAGGATCTCAAACTCACCGGCGCGCCTGCATGGATCGCTTCTTGCAGCACGGTGCCTGTGACATGGATTTTGCCATAAAGCCTGCGGAGCAAATCCAACTCACCTATTTCGGCAAGGCCCGAAAGCGCCGAGTTGTCGCAGATGATAATCACAGGACGGCTTGCCGGAATTCCCATGAACGGCGGGCATCTTCCAGGATCTCAGCAGCCGACTGCCCGGGCCACATTCCGTATCTACCAAGGACCTCCTCACTGCAAAGCAGAATTTTACTTTACTCACGCCAGCCGAAAAGGCTCGGCGACCTCGAACCATGGGGTCGGCTCGGATTGGGTAGCGCAGTGAAGGGCGGTGTGGTCGTAGCCGAGTTCGCGCAGGCACTTTCCGAAAATTTCGGTGACCTTTTTCGGGCAGTTGCAATCCGAGCTGAGATGGCCAAACACAATTTGTGAAAGTCCCGCGTGGGCGATCTCGCGGAGTAAATCGCCGACCTGGACGTTGGACAGATGGCCGTGCTTTGAGGAAATGCGTTGCTTGATCGACCACGGGCGCTTGGTGTCGAGTTCGAGAAGTTCATCATCGTAATTCGCCTCCACAAAAAGGGCGGAGAGGTTCCGCAGGCGCTCGGTCATACTGCGAGTGACGAAGCCCGCGTCGGAAACCAGGCCGAGACGGTTCGTGGCGTTGCCGATCACGAAGCCGACAGGATCGACCGCGTCGTGCTGGATCGCGAAGGTCTCGACGGTGAGATGCCCGATGGGAAATGTCTGCCCGGCCTCGAAAGTTTTCCAAGTTGCACCCGAGATGCCTTGCTCACGGACGACGTGGGAGGTGTCCCGCGTAGCGAATACGGGCATCGGACAGGTTTTGAGAAAATTTTTCAGTCCGCGCACATGATCTCCGTGCTCATGGGTGAGCAGGATACCATGCAACGAAGCGGGATCAACACCGAGCTGTGTTAGGCGGGTGCACAGCTGTTTCGCGCTCAGGCCAGCGTCGATAAGCAAGCGCACCACGCCGCACTCGACGACGGTCGCATTTCCGTTGGAGCCGGAGCCGAGTACTGCAAATCTCATGCGCTCAGTGATAGTGGGATCTCGCCCGAACGCAACCTTCCAGACGATTCATCTTTCCTCGCAGGGACTTTTGGCACCGGCCTATCCGCAAATCGGTGCACGGCGAAGCTGGCGTCGTCATACCTTAAGTGGCGGTATGCCGAGCTGCGCGGGAAGGGCGAGGCGTGGGCGGTCCGTAAGGATCTCGGGATCACCGTAGGTGATGAGGACAGTATGCTCAAAGTGTGCGGAGGGCTTGCGATCGGCGGTGATGACAGTCCAGCCGTCGTCGAGGATGCGGACTTCGGGCACGCCGGCGTTGACCATGGGCTCGATGGCGAGGGTCATGCCGGGCATAAGGGTTGGGGATTTGCCGCGCGGGCGGAAATTCGGAACCTGCGGCTCTTCGTGGAGTTTCCTTCCGACGCCATGGCCTACGAATTCGCGGACGATACTGAAACCGAAGGGCTCGGCGTATTCGGCGACAGCTCCGCAGAGGTCGGCGAGCTTGCGGCCGGGGCGGGCTTTGGAGATTGCCTCATAAAGGGATTGCTCGGTGACGGCGAGGAGGCGTTTCGTTTCCAAGGGGATTTCACCGCAAGCGACGGTGGTGGCATTGTCACCGATGAAGCCGGCCTTGATGATGCCAACGTCGATCTTCAATATGTCACCCGGCTGGATGCGGCGCGGGCCGCCGATGCCATGCACCACTTCCTCGTTCACCGAGATGCAGATCTGGCCGGTGAATCCGCGATAGCCAAGAAAGGCACTCTTGCAGCCGTTTTTTTCCATGAGATCAGCAGCAAGGTTGTCGATTTCCTTGGTGCTGACGCCGGGCGCAACGGCGGCGGCGAGCTGCTGGAGTATGTCCGAGGCGGTGCGGCCGGACTCGCGCATGCGTTCGATTTCCTTGGGGGACTTGATGGGGATGCGGGTGCGCATGGCGGGAAACTTTAAATGTTAAATTTTAAATCCTAATGAAGAGAGGATGGTGGCGGCGGTCTCTTCCTTGGTGCCGGTGGCGGTGACGGGGATAAGCCTGTGGGTTGTGCGGTAGAAGTCGATGACAGGGACGGTCAGGGCGGTGAATTCGGCGTGGCGGTTGCGGAAATTTTCCTCGTCGTCATCATCGCGGGGCGCGGCGGGCTTGCCACACTTCGGACAGAGACCGCCTTCGGAAAGCTCGCGGCGCTGGCCAGTCCAACGGCAGCCGGGGCACTCGACGCGTTCGCGCGTGCGGCGTAGGAGTTCATCAAAAGGGGCTTCGAGCGCGACGGCGGCATCGAGAGCAGCGCCGTTTTCCGAAAGCCAGCCATCGAGGAATTCCGCCTGCGGTAAGCTGCGGGGAAATCCGTCGAGCACCCAACCTTTGGCGGAATCATTTTTTTCCAGCCAATCGGCGAGGATGGGGCACATCAGGTCGTCCGGCAGGTAACCGCCACGGGCAAGAATGGGCTCGGCAGCAAGCCCGAGCGGGGTGCTTTCCTCGATATTCTCGCGGAGTAGAGCGCCGGTGCTGAGGTATCCGAGGCCGAGGCTCGCAGCAAGTCTGCGTCCCTGGGTTCCTTTTCCGGAAGCGGGCGGGCCGAGTAGGACGATTCGCATCGGGACTGGGTGAGAGCCAACCGCGGCGTGGCTTCAGCCGTGGCTACGGTTGTAGAAGTAGGCGGTGATGCCCAGCACAACAAGGATGGCGATGACGACCCAGAGATATACGATCGCATTGCGCGGGGCAGCGTTGCTCTGGTTGCCAAGGCGGTCGTAGCGACCCTTGAGTTTGCCTTTCCGCAGGAAGCCGTCGTAATGCTTCTGCAGGAGGTGGGTCTCAACCTGGCGCATCACATCGAGCACGACGCCGACCATGATCAGCAGCGAGGTGCCGCCGAAAAACTGGAGAACGAGCGAATTCTGGGGAAGGCCGACGATTTTTCCGATCAGAGCGGGCAGGAAAAATAGGAGGGCGAGGAAGATGGCACCCGCGAAAGTGAGGCGGGTCATCGTGAAGTCGAGGAAATCCGCGGTGGGCTTGCCGGGGCGTTGGCCGGGAATGTATCCACCGTTGCGCTTGAGGTCTTCCGCGATTTGCGAGGGCTGGAACATCATCGCCACCCAGAAGTAGGAGAATAGGAAGATTCCAATACCACCGAGGATGAAATACCACATGCCGCCGCCTACGAGTTCTCCGTAAAGCTTCGTGGCCCATGGCTGCTCGGGGAAAAACCATGTCAGCATCATCGGCGGCAGCGAGAGAACCGCCGTGGCGAAGATGATCGGCATCACCCCGGCGTAGTTGACCTTGAGAGGAAGGTATTGCGTCTGCCCGCCGAACTGCTTGCGGCCGACGACACGCTTCGCATATTGCACCGCGATGCGGCGCTGCGCCTGGGTGATCGCGATGGTGCCTGCGATAACGATGAGCAAAAGGGCGATCATCACGACCATCATGATCGCCTTGAACGGATCGCCGTCGGTGAAATAACCCCACGCTTGGATCAGCGCGCCGGGGAGGGCGGAGATGATGTTTACCGTGATGATGATGGAAATGCCGTTGCCAATGCCTTTTTCCGTGATCTGGTCACCAATCCACATCAATAGGATGGTTCCCGCCACAATGGTGAGCACGGTGAGCATGAGCCAGATGACCGATGGATCCGGTACGAGTTTTCCGAATTTCTCGACACCCGCCAAATAGGGAATGGTCTCAGGCCTTGTGAGGGATTGCGCGACAAAGTAACCCTGCACCACCGCAATCACGATGGTGATGTAGCGCGTGTATTGGGTGATCTTCTGGCGTCCGCCGTCCTCGCGGGCGAGCTTCGAAAACTTCGGGACGATGGCCGTCATGAGCTGCACCATGATCGAAGCGGAAATGTAGGGCATGATGCCCAGCGCGAAAACACCCGCCTGGGTGAGTCCGCCGCCCGAAAACACCGTGAGCAGGGCGGTAACACCGCCGCCGGGAGTCGTTGGATCCTGCTTCGCCATGTGGTCGAGCCAGAGCTTGATCACGTTCGCATCCACTCCTGGAAGGGTAATGTGGACACCGAGGCGGACGATGACGATGAGGGCAAGGGTGAAAAGGATACGATCCCGCAGTTCGGGGATTTTCCAAGTGTTCGCAAAGGCGGAGATCATGGTGGGTAGGGAAATTTCAAACTCTAAAATTCAAACTTCAAATGGAGAGACCCGGAGGCGGGCTTTCATCGCGCGGAAAGGAAGCGACTAGGCTTCCTTTCCGAAATCAGGTCATTTGCCGGTGCGCGGGCTCACTCGCCTTCCGCTTTGGCGGGGGTGCGTGTCTTCGCGGCGGGTTCGGTGAAACTTCCGCCGGCCTTCTCGATCTTCTCACGGGCGGTCTTGCTGACCTTGTGGAAGCAGACAGTGAACGCCTTCTCAACCTCGCCATCGCCGAGGAGCTTGATCTTATCACACGGGCCGTTGACAAGACCCGCCTCGCGGAGGGATTTCTCATTAATGAGAGAACCGGATTCGAAACGATCGTCAAGATCGCCGACGTTTACGACAATGAAGACATCGCGGAAGTCGAAGTTGTTGAAACCGCGCTTGGGCAAGCGGCGGTGAAGGGGCATCTGGCCGCCTTCGAAACCGACGCGGGTACCGCTGCCGGAACGGGCTTTCTGACCCTTGTTGCCTTTGCCGGAGGTCTTACCGAGACCCGAGCTTTCGCCCGAACCGAGACGTTTGGTGCGATGCTTGGCACCGGGATTCGGCTTTAGATTGTGGAGTTCCATTTTTGTGTGTGGTTAAACGTTATTGGTTAGAAGTTATACGGGTAGAGCTATTTGCAGTGGATACCTAATAACCAATAACAAATAACTTATAACGCCATCCTAGATGGCTTTCTCTTTTTTCTTCTTGCCGCGGGATCCGAGGATCTGGTCGCGGGTGCGGACGGAGGAGAGGGCCTTGAGGGTAGCCTTTACCACGTTGGCGTGGTTGGAGGAACCCATGGACTTGGCGAGGATATCACGGATGCCCACCGCCTCGCAGACCGCACGGACACCGCCGCCGGCGATGATCCCCGTTCCGGGCGATGCGGGCTTGAGCAGAACCTTGCCACCGCCGAACTCGGCGTAAATTTCGTGGGGAATGGTTCCATCCACGATACTCATTGGCTTGAGAACTTTGCGGGCCGCTTCGCTGGCTTTCTTGATGGCGTCCGCCACCTCGTTTGCCTTGCCGTAGCCGAGACCCACCTTGCCGAGCTTGTCTCCGCAGACCACGAGAGCCGAGAAACTGAACCGACGACCACCTTTGACGACCTTGGCGCAACGGTTGATAAAGACGACCTTTTCGGAAAGCTCATTGCCATCGGAATCGGTGAGCGCTTGGCGCTCCTCACGGCGCGGGCCGCCGCGACCACGGCCACCGCCGTTGCCGCCACCGCCACCAAATCCTCCGCCGCCGCCGAATCCGCCGCGACCTTGATAACCGCCGGAGCGGGCTTCTGGAGCGGGAGATGCTTGGGGAGTTGGGGTCTCCGTTGCCGTCGCTGCGATCGGTGCGGATTCATTTTCTGAAGTAGTTGCCATGTGATGGGGAATTAGAATTTAAGGCCGGCTTCGCGGGCTGCGTCGGCAAGGGCTTTCACCTTACCATGATAGAGGTGGCCTCCGCGGTCGAAGACCACGTCGGTGATATTGGCTGCTTGGGCGCGCTCGGCAACAAGCTGTCCTACCTTTTGGGCGGAAGCGATATTGGAGGCGTTGCCTTCGAAGCTCTTGTCCATGGTGGAGGCAGAGACGAGCGTGCGGCCTGCTGAATCGTCGATCAGCTGTGCGTAAACGTGCTGGTTGGAGAAATAGACCGCGAGGCGCGGACGCTCCGTGGTGCCGGCCACCTTGCGGCGGATACGGCTGTGGATCCGCTGGCGGATGGTTTTGCGTTGGATGGTGCTCATGAAAATAGTGATGTTTCAGGTTACTTGCCGACGCTCTTACCTTCCTTGCGGCGGACTTTCTCACCGACGTAGCGGACTCCCTTACCCTTGTAAGGCTCGGGCGGATAGAAGCCGCGGACTTCGGCGGCAAACTGTCCGACGAGCTGCTTGTCGATCCCCTCGACCTTGATCTTGGTGTTTTCGTTCACGGTGACCGTGAGGCCGGATGGGATGGGGTGCAGGAGCGGGTGCGAACGGCCGAGCGAAAGGTCGAGATCCGATCCTTTCACGGCGGCGCGGAGGCCGACCCCATGGATTTCAAGATCCTTGACGAAGCCCGTGGAGACTCCGGTGATCATGTTGTTGACGATGCTGCGCACGGTGCCGTGGAGGGCGCGGTGTTCGCGTTGCTCGGTGGCGCGTGAGACGATGACGTTTCCGTCCTCGGATTTCAGCGAGATGCCGGCGGGAACCGCGAAGTCGAGTTTGCCTTTTGGGCCTTCGACCTGAACGGTGTTGCCCTCGACCTTTACGGCGACTTTTTCGGGCAGGGAGATGGGTTTGAGTCCGACTCGTGACATGGTGTTATGTGGTTCGAGTTAGGGGTTACCAGATATTGGCGAGGAGTTCGCCGCCGAGCTTCTGGCGCTTGGCGGAGGTGCCGGACATGACGCCTTTCGGGGTGGAAAGGATCGAGATGCCGAGGCCGGACATGACGCGCGGGATTTCCTGCGAGCCGACGTATTGGCGGCGGCCGGGTTTCGAGACGCGCTTGAGGTCGGTGAGGACGGGACGGCCATCGACGAATTTCGGGCTGACTTTCAGCTCGGTGCGCTCGCCGGTGACGACCTCGTATTTCCAGAGATAGCCTTCCTGCTTGAGGATCTCGGCGATGTCTGCCTTGATCTTGGAGTAGGGTGCGGTGAAGGTCTCGTTGCCTGCACGCGCCGCGTTCTTGAAGCGGGTGAGGAAGTCGGAGATGGGGTCTGTGAGAACTGCCATGGTGGTGGTTTCCTTTTAAGTGGTTGGTAAGGGTTATGCGATGGCGGGTTCAGCGGCGGCTTCTTCGGCTTTCTTGGTATCGCGGAAAGGCATGCCCAGCTCGATGAGGAGCTCGCGGCCTTCGTTGTCGGTGGGGGCGGAGGTGACGAAAATCAGGTCGAAACCGATCTGGCGCTTCACCTGGTCGAGCTCGATCTCCGGGAAGATCGTCTGGTCCGAGATGCCGCAGGCGTAGTTTCCGCGTCCGTCGAAGGACTTGGAGGAGATGCCGCGGAAGTCGCGGATGTTCGGCGCTGTGACGTTGATAAAGCGGTGGAGGAACTCCCACATGCGGGCGCCGCGGAGGGTCACGCGGGCGCCGAGGGGCTCGTTCTCGCGGAGCTTGAAGTTGGCGACGGCCTTCTTCGAGAAAGTGATGGAAGGCTTCTGTCCGGTGATCTTGGAGATCTCGGTCACGGCATCGTCGACGGCCACCTTGCGGTCCGGGGCTTTGCCCATGCAGGAGGTGACGACGATTTTCTCAAGCCGCGGGACTTGGTGCGGGTTGGTGTAGCCGAGCTTCTTCGTGAGGCTCGGGACAACCTTGTCTTTGTAGTGTTGCAGTAGTGCGGGTGTGCTCATTGGTTTCAGCGGGTCAGCGCGTGGTTTGTGTTTACGCTTAAGCGCGGGCGGCCTCGTGAAAGGCTTAGCCCAGTTTCTTTACGTTGGAAATGTGGACGGGGGCGTCCACGGTCTTGATCCCGCCATCGGGATCGGCTTCGGAACGGCGGACGGCTTTCTGGACGGTGCGACCGCCTTCGACAACCACCTGGCCTTTGGCGGCGTTGACGCTGAGGACGGTGCCTTTTTTGCCCTTGTGGTTGCCGGCGATGATCTGAACCTGGTCGCCTTTTTTGACGTGTGTCTTGATGCTGCTCATTAGAGGAAAAGAGATTGGGTATTGGAGATTCGGATATTGGCAATCAGAGAACCTCGGGGGCGAGGGAAACGATCTTCATGAACTGCTTCTCGCGGAGTTCGCGGGCGACAGGGCCGAAGATACGGGTGCCACGTGGATTGTTGTCCTTGTCGATGATGACAATCGCATTCGAATCGAAGCGGAGGACGGAACCATCGGGGCGACGAACCGGGAAGGTAGTACGGACGACCACGGCCTTCACCACACTGCCTTTTTTCACGGAGGCGGTGGGGATGGAATCGCGGATATGGGCAGTGATGACATCGCCGAGGCGGGCGGAGCGGCTGCGTTTGCCGAGGACTCCGATCATCTTCGCGGTGCGCGCGCCGGTGTTATCGGCGACGGCGAGCTTGGTTTCCATCTGGATCATAGTATTATTTGGTAAATGCTGAACACTGAAAATTTGAAACGCTGAAATGGGTTGAAGCTGCGGAAAGAAAATTTCAGTTTTTCAGCATTTCAGTATTTCAGCTGATATTGGTTAGTGGGAAAGGATCTCGTCGAGCGCCCAGCGCTTGAGTTTGGAGAGAGGCTTGGTTTCGATGATGCGGACACGGTCACCGATGGTGGCCTCGCCTTTTTCGTCGTGGACGTAGAATTTCTTCGAGCGTTTGACGATCTTGTTGAACTTGGGGTGGGGTACGCGGGCGACGTATTCGACGACGATAGTCTTCTCCATTTTATTGGAGACGACGACGCCGACGCGTGTCTTGCGGTTGCTGGTGGCGGCCGGTGCGGCTTCCTGGGATGATTCGCTCATGGTGGTGGATCGTTGGGATACGGGTCAAGGTTTGCGACCCATTATGGCTCAGGCCTTTTCTGTGGTGATAGTGAGGATTTGAGCGATCTCGCGGCGCACTTGCTTGAAGCGGGCAGGGTTTTCGAGGGTTCCGGCGGAACGCTGCAGGCGCAGGTTCATGGATTCCTGTTTGAGGTCGCGGAGACGCTTGAGGCGCTCGTCGGAGGAAAGTTCGCGGATGTCTTTGGCTTTGGTGGCGGCCATGGTCGTTACTTGGTGAGTGTTATTGGTGCGGGTTGCGGGTCACGAGACGGGTGCGGAAGCCCAACTTGTAGGAAGCAAGGCGCATGGCCTCTTTGGCGGCGGATTCGGTCACACCGGCGACTTCGAAAAGCATGTTACCAGGGCGGATGACAGCCACCCATGTGTCCACGGCTCCCTTGCCTTTACCCATCCGAGTTTCGGGGGGGCGGCGGGTGATGGATTTGTGGGGGAAGATCCGGATGAAGACCTTACCTTTCCGTTTGAGGGAGCGGTTGATCGCGACCCGGCAGGCCTCGATCTGGCGCGTGGTCATCCAGGCGCGCTCGAGGGTTTGCAGGCCGAAGTCACCGAAGGCGACGGTGGTTCCGCGCTGGGCGTTTCCGGCGCGTGATCCGCGGTGGCTCTTGCGGAACTTGGTTCGTTTGGGCATCAAAGGCATGGCTTATTTCTCCTTGTGAAAATGGTTGTGTGTTAGGTGCTTAGCAGTCTGATCGGATCAGGCGGTGGGCGCGGGTGCGCCAGCTTGCGGGCGGTTGTCGGGGCGGCGGTCTCCGCCTCCACCTTGGCGACGGTCTCCGCCGCCGCGATTGCCACGATCTCCGCGGTCACCACGGTCGTTGCGGTTGCCACGGTCAGGACCCGGCTTGCCGTCATCTTCCTTTTTGTTGACCCAGCATTTTACGCCGATAATCCCGTAAACGGTGCGTGCCTCGGCGAAACCATAATCGAGCGGGACGCGGAGGGTCTGGAGCGGCACCTTACCTTCGCGGTAGCTCTCGGAGCGAGCGATGTCGGCACCGCCGAGGCGGCCAGCGCAACGAACACGGATGCCTTCGGCACCGAATTCCATGGCGGTCTGCAGGGAACGCTTCATAGCGCGGCGGAAAGAAATCCGGCGCTCAAGCTGGACGGCGATCTGCTCGGCGACGAGTTGCGCATCGAGCTCCGGCTTGCGGATCTCAAGGATGTCGAGCTTCACCTGTGAATCCTTGCAGATCTTGCTGATGTCGGCGGTCATGACCTCGATTTCCTTGCCTTGGCGGCCGATGATAAGGCCGGGGCGGGAGGAATGGAGGGTGACGCGGACGCTGTTCCATGCGCGCTCGATGACGACACGGGCGAGGCCGGCGTTCTGGAGCTTCTGCTTGAAGTAGGTGCGGATAGCAAGATCCTCATGGAGTTTCTTGGTGTAGTCCTTGCCGCTGGCGTACCATTTAGAGCGCCAGTCCTTGTTTACGGCGAGGCGGAAGGAGATCGGATTTACTTTTTGGCCCATGTTGTTAGGTGGAGAGTGTTTCGGAGGGGTTAGACGGTGGCTTCTTCAGCGGCGGCTGCGGGAGCGGTAACGGCTTTAGCGGCGGCCTTCTTGGGTGCACGCTTCTTCTTTTCGGGAGCCGCACCGACGAGAGTGATGGAGATGTGGGAGGAGCGCTTGAGGATGGCACCGGCCGATCCCTTAGCGCGCGGCATGTGGCGGCGGAGCGTCGGGCCTGCGCCGATGACGGCTTCCTTGATAGTGAGCGTGCTGGTATCGAGCGAGAAATTGTTCTCCGCATCGGCGATGGCGGTCTTGAGCGTCTTACCGATCAACATGGCGGCCTTCTTCGGGGTGAAGGTCAGGATATCGAGGGCGGTGGAAACAGGGAGTCCCTGGATTTCGCGGGCGACGTCACGCGCTTTTTTCGGCGAGAGGCGGACAAATTTGGTGGTGCTGGTGACTTCCATGGTCGGCGGTTTGGTGAGGTTTGGCGGAAATTAGTTTTGTGTGAGAAGGACGGCGGTATCGCCGAGACGGGGTGTGTTTTCCTTGGAATCGATCTGTTCGACGAACGCTCCGGAAACCCCTTGGCGGACATCCGCGAGGATGGCTTTGCCGTAGGATTGCTGGCCGCGCATGAGGCGGAAAGTCATTCCGATCGTGGCTCCTTGGTTTTCGCCGAGATTCAGGACAAGCATGCCGCTTTCCTGGTCGAGGCTGACGATCTGCGCCCGCTGGAGGTCGCCGGTGCGGATGTCGGGACGCGGTTTCTGGCGGAGACCGCTGATCGAGTCAAGCTCTCTCATTGCTGTTTCCACGCGGAGCCTGGCAACGGGATCGGAAACAACGGCGGAGCGGAGATAATCCGTGACGGAGGAGGAGAGGCGCACGGCGGCCGCTTCGAGTTGGACGATGCGCTCTTTGGCGAGCTCGAGGTCGGCGGCGGCTTGGATCAGGCGGTCGTCGCCGCCATCGAGGAGATTCTTGCCGAGAGCTTCCAAGCGCGCGCGCACCTGGTTGAGCTGATCGGTGGAAGCTTTTTCGGCTTTGTTTGACTCAACGAGAGCTCGCTGTAGGGCTTGATTCTCTTCCCGAAGATCCAAGACAAGATCTTGGAGCTTCGCGACGTTGGTCGCATCCTCTTGGCCTTCGCACGGCACGACCATGGCCAGCAGCCCGATGGCGGCGGCGAAGGAACGTGGATGGAAGGTGAGGAACATGATCGGGAAATTCTAAACTTTAAATTTTAAACCCTAAGGAATAGGCGGATGTCGCAGCTTTGAGTCTTATTTGAGATTTAAAGTTTAATAGTTAGGGTTTACTTCTTACCGATGCCTCCGTGGGCACGGAAGATGCGGGTCGGGGCGAATTCTCCGAGTTTGTGGCCGACCATGTTTTCCGTGACATACACGGGAACGAAGGTCTTGCCGTTGTGGACGGAGAAGTTGTGACTGACGAAGTCCGGAGTTATCATGGACTTGCGGGACCATGTCTTGATGGGCTTGCGGTCGGAACCGGCTTCGGCGACGGCATCGATCTTGGCGAGCAGCTTCTGATCGACGAACGGGCCTTTCTTTAGGGAACGTGGCATAAGTTTGTGAATTAAGGGTTCGGTAAAGGATTACTTCTTCTTGTTGTCGTGGCGGGACTCGACGATGAACACGCTGCTTGTCTTCTTGCGTTTGCGGGTTTTCTGACCCTTGGCGTGACCCCATGGGGAAAGCAGGTGCTGGCGACCGCCACCGGACTTGGACTTGCCTTCGCCACCGCCGTTCGGGTGATCGACGGGGTTCATGCACATGCCGCGAACGGTGGGGCGAATGCCCTGCCAGCGGGAACGTCCGGCTTTTCCGGAGACCTCATTCATGTGGTCGCGGTTTCCGACGACGCCGATGGTGCAGTAGCAGCCTTCGTGGAAGCGGCGTATTTCGCCGGAGCGCATCTTGACGAGAGCCCAGCCCCCGTCTCGGTTGGAAAGGACAGCGCTCTGGCCGGCCGAACGGGCGACCTTGCCGCCGCCGCCGGGAAGCAGCTCGATATTGTGGATCTCGGTTCCGAGAGGCACTTTACCGAGAGGCATGGCGTTGCCCACCTTGGGGGCGACGTTTTCGCCGGACACAATCTTCGCTCCGTCGGTGAGACCGGCAGGTGCTAGGATGTAGGATTTTACGCCGTCCTTGTATTGGATAAGGGCGATACGGCAGGTGCGGTTCGGGTCGTACTCGATGCCGACCACGGTGCCTTCGATGTCACGCTTGTTGCGCTTGAAATCGACGAGACGGTAGTGGCGCTTGTGACCACCGCCGATGTGACGGGTGGTGATGCGGCCGGTGTTGTTACGGCCGCCGGAGCGCTTGAGCGGGGTGAGCAGGGACTTCTCCGGCTTGCTCTTAGTGATCTCGTCGAAGGACGGGAGTTCCTTGTAGCGTTCGGAAGGAGTGTTGGGCTTGAAAGTTTTAAGTGGCATGACTCGCGTGCGTTGAATGGTTGCTGGTGGCTTGCCGCCTTGCGGGGCGGTTTGGCCGGTGGCTTAGATGAGTTCGATGGTTTGGCCGTCGGCCAGGCGGACGACCGCTTTCTTGTATCGGGCGGTGCGTCCTTGGTCGGCGCGGCGCTTGCGGCGAAGTTTCCCGTCGTAGTTCGCGGTGCGGACAGCCACGACCTTCTTGTCGAAGATGGTTTCGACGGCCTGCTTGATCTCGAGCTTGTTGGCGGCGGGATCAACCTCGAAAACAACTTCGTTGTTCCGCTCCTGAAGGAGGGAGGCTTTTTCGCTGAGGCGGACGTTTTTGATGACCTGGTAGATGTCTTTCATGGTCGTAGGTGTGATGGAAAATCAGGCGGTGCGTTGGGCGAGGGTCGTGACGGCGTCGCCGACGAGGATGATGACCTTGGAGAGGAGCAGTTGCTCGACGTTGAGGTCGGCGGCGGTGACGAGCTGCACCCATGCGACGTTGCGCGCGGCGAGCTTGGTGTTGTCGTCGAAATCACCGACGAGGAGAACCTTGCGGTCGGCCTCGGTGACGCCGCTGACAGCGGAGAGGAAGGATTTGGTCTTGCCGTCGGCGATGGCGAAGGAAGGGACGGTAAAGAGCTTGCCAGCGCGGGTGAGATCACCAAGGACGCGGCGCAGAGCGAGCTTGCGGACGGAGCGGGTAACGCTCTTGGCATAAGAACGAGGACGCGGCCCAAAGACCACGCCGCCACCCACGAAGATCGGGGCGCGCTTGTCGCCGTGACGGGCGTTGCCTGTGCCCTTCTGTTTGTAGATCTTCTTGTTGTTGCCGCGGACTTCTCCACGGGTCTTGGTGTTCGCGGTGCCGGAACGGCGGTTGGCGCGATAGGCGGTGATGAGGTCATGGACTGCTTGGCGGCCTTTTTCCTCGCCGATTAGAACGAGGTTGGCTGCTTCGGCATCTGCTGCGGTGAAGGCTTTGGCTGACATGGCGGAAATTTCAGGTTAGATGTTGGAAGGACGGGCTCTACACTTATTTTTTCTTTGCGGAGCGAATCGTGAGGTAAGAACCCTTGTGACCTGGAACGGAACCGGAGACGAGGATGACCCCATCCTCTTCACGAACGGCGATGACCTTGAGGTTCTGGACGGTGGACTTGGTGGTGCCCATGTGGCCGGGCATCTTCTGGTTTTTCCAGACGCGACCTGGGGTCGAGCCGGCGGCGATGGCGCCGGAGCGGCGGTGCATCATGTGACCGTGGGCCATGGGTTGTCCGCCGAACTTGTGGCGCTTGACCACACCTTGGAAACCACGGCCTATGGTGTTGCCGATTACATCAACGTATTGCCCAGCGGTAAAAAGCGCGAGACCGGGATGTTCGGTGGGAACTTCGGTGCCGTTTTCGAAACGGAACTCTTTCACGATGCGTTTCGGGGCGGAACCGGCTTTCTTGAAGCGGGCGAGATCCGGTTTGTTGACGCGGAACTCCTTCTGATCATCGAAACCTACCTGGACGGCGGTGTAGCCGTCGGATTCGACGGTTTTCGATTGGAGCAGGGTGTTTCCGGAAACGTCGATGACGGTGACGGGAATGCTGGAGCCCGCTTCCTTATCGAAGATGCGGGTCATGCCGATTTTTTTGCCGAGGAGTCCGAGTGACATAGCTGGAAAGAGTTAGATGTTAAAAGTTGGTTGTTAAACGGAGCACCTATTAGATCTTGATGGTGATGTCCACACCGGCGGGGAGGTTAAGCTTCTTGAGTTCGTCTACCGTGCGGGCCGTAGGATCGACGATGTCGAGGAGGCGCTTATGTGTGCGGATCTCAAACTGTTCAGCGGACTTTTTGTTCACGTGGACGGAACGGTTGACGCTGAACATCTCGATACGGGTTGGGAGCGGGATTGGGCCAGCAACACGTGCGCCGGTGCGCTTCGCGGTCTCTACGATTTCTTGAGCCGAGCGGTCGATGGCACGGTGGTCATAGGCTCGCAGCCGGATGCGGATTTTCTGAGATGACATAGGATTGGGGTCGTTGTTGGTTGTGAGAAGATGTTAGGTAGTCAGGCGACGCGATCGACAGCGATAGCCTCGACGATATTGTTGGGAACCTGCTCGAAATGGGAGGGCGTCATCGCATAGGATGCGCGACCGGAGGATAGTGTGCGGACGGCGGTAGAGTAGCCGAACATTTCCTTCAAGGGGACGTTGGCACGGACGATGGAGAACGTGCCCTTGGATTCCATGCTCTGTATCTGTCCGCGACGGCGGTTGAGGTCGCCCATGACATCACCCTGATAATCGTCAGGAGTGGAGACTTCGACGGCCATGATGGGTTCGAGAAGGATGGGGCCGGCTTTCCTGAGGCCGTCGCGCATGGCGAAAATGGCAGCCATCGCGAAAGCGTTCTCATTGGAATCGACCTCGTGGTAGGAGCCGTCGAGGATGTCGACATGGAGGTCGATGACAGGATAGCCGGCGACCACACCGTTGATCGTGGCCTCGCGGCAGCCTTTGATGACCGAGTTGATATACTCCTTGGGGATCGAGCCGCCGATGGTCTTGTTCTCGACGGTGATGCCCTTGCCGCTCTCGTTGGGCTGCATGGCAAGGATGACGTGGCCGTATTGACCGCGGCCGCCGGACTGCTTGATGAGTTTACCTTCGCCATCGGCAGGTTTCGTGATCGTCTCGCGGTAAGAAATCTGAGGTGCGCCGGTGTTGGCGTCGACCTTGAACTCGCGTTTGATGCGGTCGACGATGATTTCGAGGTGAAGCTCGCCCATTCCGGAAATGATGGTCTGGCCGGTTTCCTCGTCGGTTTTCACGCGGAAGGTGGGATCCTCGTCGGAAAGGCGGGCGAGTGCCATGGCGAGTTTTTCCTGATCCGCCTT
>CAMBQC010000039.1 GCA_945869855.1 Prosthecobacter debontii | reverse complement strand
GAAGAGCGCACAGATCCCGATGAACCAGCGGGCGTCCTCCTCGCTGATCACCCGTTTCCAGTTGCGGCGCAGGATCACTACGAAGAGCAGGAAATTGAGACTGCCCAGGGTCATGAAAAGGATCAGCCACAGTTCGATCAACCACGAGTTTCCCCAACCCGTATAGTGGGCGATGCTTGCCGTATGGGTGCTGAAGCCGCCGGTAGAGACCGTGGCGAACGCGTGGCAGGCGGCGCTGAACCAAGACAGCCCCATGAACCGCAGCCCGACCAAGCACGCGAGCACCATGCCGAAGTAGATGCGCAGCAGCAGCTTCGCGGTGTCCTGGATACGTGCGAGTCCGAGATCGCCGCTGCGGAAGGAGGATTCGTTGTTGAAAAGGGATTTCGAGGAAACCCCGATGTAGGAAAGCAGCGCGACGAAAAGCACCAGGATGCCGATCCCGCCGAGAAGCTGCGTGGCGGCACGCCACAGCAGGATGCCGCGCGGCCATTCCTCGATCACCGTCATCACCGAGGAGCCGGTGGTCGTGAAGCCGGAGGCCGCCTCGAAAAACGCGCCGGCAGGGGTGAGATACGGCGGGCATAGTACGAAAGGAATCCCGCCGAAAGCACTGCACAGCAGCCAGCCGATGCCCACGATCACAATCGCCTCCCGCTTCGGGATCTTGTCATGCCTTGTTTTCCTGATCCCCGGCAAGATGCCCAGCAGCCCGCAGCCGCCGGTGATGGCGGCGGAGAGGAAAAGCATGGAGGCAGCTTCCTTGTCACCCGCGACCACATCGAATCTCGCGAAGAAGGCACACATCAGCATGGCCTTGGCTTCCAGCACGAGGAGCAGGCCGAGGATGCGCGCGATCAGGTAGAAATTCATGGGCGGATCAGCTTGGATCAGGCGGCCAGCAGTTTTAGGAAATGCTTCACCACATCCCTGGAAACCATCGCGAAGATATGGTCACCACCCAGCAAGACATCGTCGGGGCCGGGAACCTCCGCTTGCAGTCCACGCAGTTTCCCCACCAGCACGGTGCCCGGCGGCCAGTCGATCTCCTTCACCATGTGCCCGGCAGCGATGGAGCCTTTCCCAACGCGCATTTCTAACAGATCGATCCCATCGAATTTTTTCACGATATGGTGGGAATCCGTGGTGATGAAGCGCTGGATCTCACGCCGCGTTGCCTCGCGAGGACTGATCGCCGCGCGGATGCCGAAGTGGTGGCCGCTTGCCGAGATCGCCGCCGCGTAGTCCGCGCGGTGGATGATCGTGAGGCAGTTTTTCACCCCGAGAGTATGTGCCTGCAGGCAGGACATCACGTTGTCCTCATCGTCCACGCTGGTGCTGATGAAGAAATCCGCCTCACCGACCTGCTCCTCCTCCAGTTCCGCGGATACGGTGGCATCGGCGTTGATGATCGTGGCGTTGGTCAGGCGGTCAGCGAGGCTGGCGCAGATTGCCGGATCGCGTTCGAAAACGCGCACCGTGCAATCGATGCTCTCGAGCATTTGCGCCAGCGAGAAGCCGTATTCGTTGCCTCCGAAAATGACCACCCGCAGCTTGTCTCCGCTGCGGCCTTTTCCCTGCAACCTCTCCGCGAACCCACGCAGCTTCCTCGGTTCCCCGAAAATTGTCACCAGATCGCCCTCCTCGATCACGGATTCCGCGGTGGGCACGTGGGATGTATCGCCCCTTGTGATGATCGCCGCGCGCACGCCCCGCGGCGCCTCGATGTCACGCAGCCTCTTGCGAATCTCCTCCGAATGGCCACCCACCCTGATCTGCTGCAGTTCGATCCGGCCCCGCGCCAATTCCTCAACCGCCAATGAATCCGGATTGCGGACGAATTTCGCCAGCTCGATGGCCGTGAGGCGCTCCGAGCTGAAGATATGATCCACGCCGAAGTGCCCGCGGAAATCGAATAGCCACTCCTCGCGCTGGAGCGAGGGGTGCACACGGCTTACCACCTTCGCCACGCCCATGTTTTTCGCCATAGAGGCCGACATCATGTTCGTGGTGTTTGAGGATGACATCGCCAGGAAAAGCTCGCATTCGCCCACGTCCGCATCGGCTAAATGGGTCACGCTGGTGCCGTCGCCATGGATCACTTTCAAATCCAGCGTGGCATCCAGTTCATCAGCGAGCACTTTGTCTGCCTCGATGAGTGAAATGCGGTGCGCTTCCTTCGCCAGAGACATAGCCAGATGCCTGCCGATCTCCCCGGCCCCTACGATGATAATGTTCATGAGGAAATGATGGCGGCCACAACCGCGACCCCTTTCCTATCCACTGCCGCCGCCCCCCGCAATCCCAACCTTTCCCCGGATATCCACCCTCACTTCAAGTAAAACCCATGATTTTACTGCGACGCCCCACTTTCTCTGGGCATACCAAGCCCCTGCTGATCGTCCGTTCGGATGATACAATTCCTCAATCCACAGCTCGATAAAGTTCCGCCAGTGGCATGGACACCTCCACCTCCGGAAGTTCAAGAACAGCATCCAGACCTGAAATCATTTCCCGCCGGAAGCCCACGCCGTCTCGGCGGTGGACGATCAGAAGCGGCGAGTCGGTCTCCGCGAGGATGTAGGTTTCGAGCAGCGGGATGGTGATGTAGTCACGGAGTTTCTGCACCTCGTCGATGCGCCGGGTCGTTGGGCTGAGGACTTCTAGGATCACGCTGGGCGAGTCCGTAAAAAGCGCCGAACCAGTCACAGGCACGCAGATGATCATGCCGTCCGGATAATAGAATGCCTCGTCGCCTCCTCCGAGAGGGACGCGGAGCTTGAAATCGCTACCTGTAGGAAAACAGGTTTTACCGGCGAGTTGGCTGCGTAAAATATGAAAAAAATTCCCCGCAATTCGCTGATGGTTTAGCGTACCGCCAGATATGGCGTAGACGTTACCCGCCACGTATTCATGACGTATCTCCGACATAAGTTCGCCTTCGAGAAATTCATCCGGCGAGATTCTCCTGTTCGCATGCGCCAACGACATGGGTAATGCCTAGCGTCCTTCGATAGATGACGCAAGTCGGCCTTTGTCCAGCCTTGCCACAACCTCCTATCACTCCTAGGCCGTTTGCCAAAAGTTCGTGCGCAAAAATCTGACAACAAAGTAGAGTTCGCCGCGGGCTCTGGACTGCTGTGATTCTTCATTCACAGCTCTCAAGGGCGGCTTTGTTTTGCGGGACGACGGGTTGCTACAGGGTTACTTCGTTTTTCCATCACGAACCCAAAAAGCGGCGGATGAGAACCGCCGCAGTCAAAAGCCTCCGGCGGCATGGATCTGCGCACGGACTTTTGGCAAATGGTCTAAGTCCGCAGAGCGTGACGCTCGAACTGGCGTTTCTCGTCCGCATTGAGTTCCATTTCCTCGCCGACGAGGACAAGGAATTGCGTTCTACCGGCAACATCTGCACCCCGGCACTCACATCGGCATGGAAATCCGAGGTCTAGATCCTCGAGCGCGAGATCATCAGCAGGCGGAGGCCGTTCAAACAGACGATGACCGTGCTGCCCTCATGGCCGATGACACCGATGGGCAGCGGCAGGGCGAAGCCGAGGGCGGCGATGATCAGGAAAAAGATCACGGCGGAAGCGAGGGTGAGATTCTGAATCAAGACGCGGCGTGCACGGCGCGAGTGACTGAGGAGCAGCGGGATGTTTTCCAAGCGGTCGCCCATGAGCACCACATCAGCGGTTTCCATGGCGACATCAGTCCCCGCACCGCCCATCGCGACGCCGAGATCGGAGGTGGCGAGCGCGGGGGCGTCGTTCACACCGTCGCCGACCATCATCACGCGGCCTTCCTTTTTCAGCTCGCCGATCACGCGGAGCTTGTCCTCGGGCAGCAGCTCGGCGCGGACTTCGTCGATACCCGCCTCATCGGCGATGGTCTTGGCGACGAGTCGGTGGTCGCCGGTCAGCATGACGACCTTTTTCACGCCGTGGCGGTGGAGCTGCGCGGTGAGATCGCGCGCCTCGGGGCGTATCGTATCGGCCATGGCGAGGACGGCGAGGGCGGTGACGGAATCGCCGTCACGCAGTCCCATCCAGACGCAGGTGCGGCCTTTTTCGAGGAGGGGTTTGGAGTTTTCTGAGAGGGTGGCGAAGCCCGCCGCCTGGTTCTCGCGGAACCAGCGCTCGCTGCCGATCACGTAGCGCTTGCCTTCCACGGTGGCCTCCGCGCCTTTGCCGGTGGTGGATTGAAACGCGGACGCGGGCGGCGCGGCGATGCCTGTTTTCTCCGCCGCCTGTATGATGGCGCGGGCGAGCGGGTGCTCCGATTTCGACTCCAGCGCGGCAGCGACGCGGAGGAGCTCCTTCGCCTCCGCTGGGAGTTCGCTTCCTAAAGCAACGGCTCCTTGCGGCGTGACGATCTCGGTGAGGGAGGGCTTGCCGATGGTGAGCGTGCCGGTCTTGTCCACTGCTACGATGTCTATCGTAGATGCGCGCTCGAGATGGGAGCCGCCCTTGATCAGGATCCCGCGCCGCGCTGCGCCGCCGATGGCGGAAAGGACGGTCGCCGGCGTGCTGATAACCAGCGCGCAGGGCGACGCCACAACCATGATGGTCATCGCGCGGTAGAACGCGGTGCCGAACGTTTCCCCCCATAGCAGCCACGGAACCAGAAACACGCCGATGGTGAAAAGGATCACGCCCATCGCATACCACTGCTCCGCTTTCTCCAGGAAACGCTGGGCCTGCGATTTCTCCGCCTGCGCCTCGGCGACGAGCTTCACCATCCGCGCCAACGCGGAATCGTCCGAACATTTCGTCACGGTCAGCTCGATGCCGCCGCTCTGGTTGATCGTGCCCGCAAAAAGCTTGCTGCCCGCTTGCTTCGTGACCGGCATCGACTCGCCGGTGAGCGACGATTCATCGACGTGTGTCTCGCCCTCGGAAAGCACGCCGTCCACCGGAATCTGGCCGCCGGGTTTCACCACCACCGTCTCGCCGATCTGCAGATCCTCGACGCGCACCTCGATCACCGCGCCACCGCGTTTCACCGCGGCGGTGTCGGGCCGCAGCTTCAGCAGGGACTCGATCGCGCGGTGCGTGCGCTGCATGGCATAGCGCTGGAGGACATTGGAAAAGGCGAACAGGAACAGCAGCAGCGCACCCTCGAAGGGAGCGCCGACAAGTGCCGCTCCGAGCGCCGCGAGGACCATCAGCACATCCACATCGAGCACCTTCTCACGCAGCGAGGCGATGGCCGACTTCACGCCCTCCTGCCCGGTGAAAAGATAGGCTCCGAAATACAAGCTGTGCGTCGCCCACCCAACGCCGGAAATGTTCTCCACCGTGAAAGCGGCGATCAGGAAAAGCAGGCCGAGGCCGCAGGAAATCTCCTCGTTGTGCTCACCGGCGCGGATGCGGGCGGCGAGCGGCTTGTCCTCCGGCTTGCGCATCTCCAGCGGCGTGATCGACGCGCCCGTCCCTTTCACCCCGGCGATCACCTGCGCCTCCGGTGCGACCGAGGAATCGAAAGTCAGGCACAGCACCTTGCCGAGGTAGGTGGCTGTCGCGCGGCGCACGCCGGGAACCTTTCCGACCTTTTTCTCCAGCTTCAGCGCGCCCGCCTCGCTGCTCGAGCTTTCCAGCCGGAAGCTGAGTTTTCGCAGCGCATTGGAAAGATCGGTGGCGTCTTCCGAGGCCATCGCCCGCAGATCGCTTTCGCTGAGGCGCGTCGGATCGTAATCGATCTGCAGCCGCCCGTGCTCCGGATCCACCGTCACGCCGAGGATGCCTTCATGATCCGCCAGCTCGCGGATCGGCTCCTCAGGATGATCGGTTCCGTTTATCATTTCGCCTCACATTATTGCCGAGTAAAAAGATGGCGAGCGGAGAAACACGAGCAGCTCCTTGCGTTGGCATCACTCCAACAACCTGCTTTGGAACACCTCGTAGATCCACTTTCGCGGCCCTGCGAAAACACAGGTGGACATGCGGCTCCCCTCGATGATCTGGTATTCGAAAACAAGCCGGCGCGCGCCGACCCGCAGCCGATAAAATCCTTCCAGCTCATCCGCGAGCGCCTTGATATCGCCCTTTATGCGTCAGATCCTTAATGGCCAGCACCGCCCATAATATCCAACGTTGCATGCGTACCAGTTATACCCCATTCATCCTCCAGCCAAGCCGGAAATCACGCCCATGGAATACCCACCCACCCACGCCACTCGCCACACCCTCCCGAACGGACTCACATTGATCCTCGATCCCGATCCCGCCGCGCCGGTCATCAGCGTGCAGGCATGGGTGGCCACCGGCAGCATCCATGAGGGGGAAAAGCTCGGTTCCGGTCTCTCGCATTTCCTCGAGCACATGGTCTTCAAGGGCACCCGTGATTTCACCTCCGAGGAGCTCGCCCAGGCTGTGCAGGCGGCCGGCGGCCACTGGAACGCCTACACCACCTTCGAGCGCACGGTCTATTACATCGACGGCCCTTCGCGCTCGCTGGAGACGTTCCTGAAATGCCTCACCGGCCTGGTGTTTTTTCCCGTCATCCCAGAGTCGGAGTTCGAGTCGGAAAAGGATGTGATCCGCCGCGAGATCGACATGGGTCTCGACGATCCCGACAACGCCTCGATCCGGCTGCTCTTATCTACGGCATTCACCGTAGATGCCCGCCGCCACCCGGTCATCGGCCACCGCCATCTCTTCGATGATATCCAATACGCCGATCTCACCGCCTATCACCGCGCCCGCTACACGCCGGATCGCACGCACCTCGTGATCTCGGGTGATTTCGATCCGGCGAAAGTCCGCGAGCTCGTCATGGAGCTGACGGCAGATTGCAAAATCGTCCCCGGCCCCGAGCCGCATATCCAGGCGGACGCGGCGCAGCTTGGGCCGCGCGAGGGCTTCGACACCTTTGATGTGCCGACGAGCCGCCTTTGCCTTTCCTGGAAAGCCCCGGACGTTGCCCATCCCGACGCGCCCGCCTACGATCTGCTCGCCGCCATCCTCGGACGCGGCAAGGCCTCCCGCCTGCACCGCCGCCTCCGCGACCAGCGCGAACTTGCCATCGAGATCTCCGCATGGACATGGATCGGCCCCGGATCGGAAGGGCTTATCGCCGTCTCCGCGGAATCCGCTCCCGAGAAACGCGACGAGCTCAAGGCCGCTATCCTCGCCGAGATCGAGGACATTGCCGCCAGCGCCCTCGATGAGGATCTCGCGAAAGCAAAACGCCAGACGGCCGCCAGCCAGTTCCGCTCGCTGACCACCGCCTCGGGTCGCGCTTCCGATCTCGCGTCGAACTGGCATGAGGCGCGCGATCTCGATTTCACCCGCAGCCACCTCGCCGCGATTAACGCCGTCTCCGCCGACGACATCCGCCGCGTGGCCGCGAAGCTTTCCGAAAACCGTCTCACCTACACCTCGGTCGATCCGAAGGATCACGTCCCCGCCGCCACGCGCAGCAAAACCGCCGCCGTCTCCCACGCGATCACCACCCACAACCTTTCCAACGGCCTCCGCCTCGCGCTGCTACCGGATCGCCGCGTGCCGCTCATCCATTTCCAGGCCGCTGCCGGCGCGGGCTTGCCTTCGGAAAACCCGCAAAACAACGGCCTCAACCAGCTCCTCGCCTCCACCTTGCCCAAGGGCACCGCGACCCGCAGCGCCGACGAGATCGCCCACACCCTCGAGTCGCTCGGCGCATCCATTTCCGCCTCGGCGGGCAACAACGCGCTGCTCGTCCAGGCCTCCGGCCTTTCCGCCGACGCCCTACCCATCATGGAGGTTTTCGCCGATGTAATCCTCCATCCCACCTTCCCCAGCGAGGCCATCGCCCGCGAAAAGGCCTCGCAGCTCGCGTCGTTGGAAGAAGCCCTCACCGATCCGCTGCACCGCTGTTTCGCGCAACTCCGCGCCACCCATTACAGCGGCACCGGCTACGGCCTCGATTCGCTCGGCACCATGGATACGTTGGGAAAAATCGCACGCGCCGATCTCGCCGCCCACCATGCCCGCCACTTCAACGCCGCCAACCTCACTCTGGCCATCTCCGGAGATTTCGACCCCGATCATTTCATCGGCCTCCTCGAAACCTTTTTTAAAAACCTCCCTGCCGGGGAAAGGTGGATGCCACCCGCATCTACTATATCCGTAGGAGTAAACGCCGATCTCTCCCTACCCAAGAAGCAGGCCGTGCTCGCCATCGGCTACCCCGGCACCCATGTCAGTGGAGCCGACCGCCACGCGCTCGCCTTCGTCCAGGAGCATTCCTCCGACATGGCCGGGCCGCTCTTCGGGCGCATCCGCGAGGAGCTCGGCCTCGCCTACCGCGTCGGCGCCACCCAGTTTCTCGGCTACGATAGCGGCCTCTTCACCTTCTACCTCGCCACCTCGCCCGAGCAGCTCGATCTCGCCCGCACCGAGCTGCTCAAGGAGATCGCGAAAATCGCCGCCGAAGGCATCCCGGCGGACACCTTCGAGCGCGTCCGCTCCACCGTCCTCAGCGGAGCCGCCATCCAGCAGCAATCCATCTCCTCCAACGCCCGCCACGCCGCCCTCGACCTCCTCTTCGGCCACCCCGCCGACACCCACCGCCTGCTCCCGGAAATCTACGAAAAACTCACCCCGGAGGAAGTGTGCGCGGTGGCGAGAAGGATCTTCGCGGCGAAACCAACCGTCTCCGTCATTCTCGGAGAAAAGGGCTAGCCGGGCAGCCGGTGCTTCACGAAATTCATGATACGTGGATCTTTCGCCGCCTCCAGCAGCTCTCGCGGCCAGATGGTGTCGAACTCACCCTAGCACATGCCGGGGTATCGATCCGTTGCCTCCAGCTTTGGATCCGCCGCTTCAACCAGTCCGGCATCGACGGCATCACCTATCGCCCCAAGTCAGGAAGACCCAGGCTGATGGAGTCAGCGGAGATCAGCGAAAAAAATCCTTCCCGTCGTGGATGATCCCAAACTGGTGGATCGGCATCATTGGACTGCCCGTGCCCTTTGTGGCTGGTTAAAAAACAACAAGGAGCTGATGATCAATTACCGCACACTCGTTCGCTATCTTCACCAACAGCATTACGCCAGACGTATTCCCCGTCCAATGCCCGAGCCGCCAGACAAAGACAAATGGCTCCAAGCGCGCGAAGCATTTCTCCCGGAACTCGCCAAACTCCACGATGATGAACAGGTGGAACTCTTTATCGGTGATGAGTCAGGTTTCGAAGGTGATCCAAGACCCCGTCAACGCTGGGTGAAGCGCGGATCGCGTCCATCCCAAGGATACTATGGCGAGCATGCGCGTGAGAACGTCGTCGGTGCGGTAAATCCTACCACAGGACAGCTCGTGAGCCCCGCTGATTTCATCTCCGTCCAATCCATCGCCAGCACCTTGCCTGGTGTCTGGCCTTGGGTGAAAAACACCTCCTTGCTCGGCCCGTTCTACAGCCGCCAATCCCGCACCCGCCGCTGGAACGTCCGCAAATGCTTCTCCTCCGGAGTGGCACCTGCGCCGCCCGGCATCAGATGCTTGTAAAGCGCCTGCGCCTCCAGTTCCGGAGCATCTCCTGCACCTTCGACCAGATCTCGGCCAACGGCTTTGCGCGTCTTCCACGTATGTGGCACCCTCCGCTGTTGAAGGACATTGTCCCGGCTCAAATACTTGCTCGCCGTCTTGCGGTTCATTCCTGTTTTCATTGTACACGTGCTGATGGTTCTTCCTTGGTTACGCTCGTTTACAAGCCAGATGAGTTGGGTTCTTGTGACCACAACTCGGAAGCAGCACCCGCCACCCCGACCGGAGTCAAACTGCATGCCGCCTCAACCCGAAAAACCTCCCTTTCAATGAGTGATTTTAATTGTCATCAGTGCGGCATTGTAATTGTCGTCGCACAACCCGTCCCCAAAAGTTTATCAACATCCTTAGCCGGTTTCAGCGCTTTCAGATTCCCGCATCAAACGCCTGTGCCTTGCTTTCCATCTCCTCCCGCAGGCGTGAGCACATCATCTCGCAAAGCTCGTTCACGATCGGATCCGCGATGAAACAGAAGGAGGAAAGCCCTTCCTTGCGCATCGCGATCATCCCCGCCTCGCGGAGCACGGAGAGATGCTTCGATACGTTCGCCTGGCTCGAGCTGGTCGCATCGACGAGCTGGCCGACGGTCTTTTCGCCGCCCATCAGGAGATTGAGGAGCCGAAGTCGCATCGGCTCGGACAACGCCCGGAAGCGCCCGGCGATGAGTTCCAGCGCGAGCTGAGAGAGTTCCTTTTTCGACACGGATTTTTTTTTGGCGGGCATAGTAAAATTGGTTTGCTTTATCGTTATATGACGATATAGTTGCATTATCCGAAAGGAAATCAAGACAAAATTTCTCATCATGAACACAAACCAGGAAATCATCCAACCCGCCGAACTCAAGTCCTTGCTGCCGTCCGGCTGCCGCCTCATCGATGTCCGCGAGCCGGTCGAGCACGCCGAAGAACATATCGTCGGCGCGAAACTCATCCCGCTCGGCCAGCTTGAGCAGCGCAGCGACGAGATCGACCGCAAGGCTCCCATCGTGGTCATGTGCCGCAGCGGCAAGCGCGGCGCGGAGGCGGTGAAAAAACTCCACGCTCTGGGCATCACTAACGTCCGCAACCTCGAAGGCGGCATCCTCGCTTGGAAGGGCGATGGCCATCCCACCGGCAACAACCGCAGCGGCGCCCTTCCGCTCATGCAACAGGTCCAGCTCACCATCGGCCTCGGCGTGCTCACCGGCGCGATCCTCGCCCTCACCGTCCATCCGAACTGGGTTTTTCTCTGCGCTTTCTTTGGCGCAGGCCTTACCATGGCCGGCTCCACTGGCTGGTGCGGTCTCGCGATCCTGATGTCGAAGATGCCCTGGAACCGCGTGGCCGGACAAAGCTGCTGCGCTTCAGGAAACTGTTCCACCTCCAACTAACGAATCCATGTTTCTCCGCCAAATTCCCGACCACGCCCTCGCCCAATACGCCTACCTCATCGGTTGCCAGCGCACCGGCGAGGCGCTCATTGTCGATCCCGAGCGCGATGTGGATCGCTACCTGAAACTTGCCGCCGAGAACGGTTTCCGCCTCACCGCCGTAGCGGAAACCCACATCCATGCGGATTACCTCAGCGGCGCGCGCGAGCTCGTAGAGCGCCACGGAGCCATCGCCTACCTTTCCGCCGAGGGCGGGCCGGACTGGCAGTTCGAGTGGGCGAAGGGCAATCCCAACGCCCGCTTCCTCCATGACGGCGATGTTTTCAAGGTGGGTAACATCGAGCACAAAGCCATCCTCTCTGCCGGCCACACGCCGGAGCACATCAGCTACCTCGTCACCGACATCGGAGGAGGAGCGACGGAACCCATCGCGCTCCTCAGCGGCGATTTCATTTTCATCGGCGATGTGGGCCGCCCCGATCTGTTAGAGAGCGCCGCCGGACAGGCGGGCGTGATGGAGCCGAGCGCACGGCAGCTTTATTCGAGTCTCCGTGCGACCGCCGAACTTCCCGATCACATCCAGATCCTCCCCGCGCACGGGGCGGGCAGCGCTTGCGGCAAGGCGCTCGGTGCGGTGCCTGTCAGCGTGATGGGATACGAAAGGCGCTTCAACGGGGCTTTGCGTGAAGCGCTCGCGGGTGAGGAGGAAGCGTTCGTGAAAGACATCCTCTCCGGCCAACCCGAGCCGCCCCTCTACTTCGCGCGGATGAAACGCGATAACAAACTCGGTCCCGCGCTCCTGCCAGGTGGCGCTTTGCCGAAACCGCGCCGACTCGCCGCGGATGATTTCACCGCTCTGGTGAAACAAGGAAAACACGCGCTCCTCGATCTCCGCGCAGCTCGCGCCACTTTCATGGATCGCCATGTCACCGGCTCACTTTTCGCGCCGCTGGCGGGTGGGAAACTTCCGCTCGTCGCGGGTTCCTACCTCGATGAGAACGAGCCCCTCGTCCTGCTCGTCAACGACGCGGACGAAGTGGAGGAAGCCGTCCGCCAGCTCATCCGCATCGGCCTCGACAAGGTGGAGGCATGGCTGCCCGCATCCGAAGCGCTCGCTGTCGATGAAATTACGGCTCACCAGGAAAGCATCACCACCGCGCAACTTGCCGAGGCCTTGGCCGCGAATCCAGCCGCCGCCGTGCTCGATGTGCGCGGCGCGGGCGAGTTCGCGGCTGACCACGTGAAAGGCGCGGTGAATATTGCCTACACCCGCCTCGCCGCCCGGATTTCCGAGGTGCCGAACGGCTCACCGCTCTTCATCCATTGCGGCAGCGGCCTCCGCGCCGCCTTCGCGACCTCGTTTCTCGCGGTCGAAGGGCACGAGGTCGTATATGTGAACGGCTCCTTTGGCGAAATTTCGGCGGGCATACGGAAATGAACGCCCTAGCTATGCTCGGTGCCGCGCTGATCGGCCTTTCGCTCGGCCTCACGGGTGCGGGCGGAAGCATCATCACGTTGCCGGTACTCGTTTATCTGGCGGGCGTCGCGCCGAACGAAGCCGTCGGACTCAGCCTGTTCATCGTGGGCGTGGCCGCGCTAGTGGGGGCGCTGCAAAGGCTGCGCGGAAGCGGAATTCATCTCAAGGCCGCGCTGATGTTCGCTCTTTCCGGCATGATCGGCGCGGCGGGCGGCGCCAGGCTCACCCCTCTCGTTTCCCCGCAGGCGCTGATGGTCATTTTCGCCGTGCTCTTGCTCGTGGTCGCGCTGAACATGCTGATCGGTAAAAACGACGAACTCTCCCCCGCCGCCGAGTGCAACCCCATCCGCTGCCTGTTCGCGGGGCTGGCGGTCGGCGTGCTCACAGGCTTCGTTGGCGTCGGCGGAGGATTTCTGCTCGTGCCCGCTTTGGTGAAATTCGCCAAGCTCCCGCTCCGCCAAGCCACCGGCAGCTCGCTGGCCATCATCTCTTTCAACTCCGCCTCTGGCTTCCTCAGCCATTTCGGCGAAGCCCCGCCGCGCTGGCCTCTCGCCTTCCTTTTCGCGGGCATCGCGGCGGTCGGTGTCCTCGCGGGCACCGTCCTCACCAAGCGCCTGCCTGTCGCCCGCCTGCGCCAGGGCTTCGCGTTCATAGTCATCGCCACGGGAGCCTTCGTCCTCTGGCAAAACGGGGTGGGCTAAGGCACGGGATTTTTATCCGATATAATCCTAAGGATCAACAAAGCCGCATGTCTTCTTTTCAGAGACATGCCATAACCCCGAAATCCGGAGTTGAATTCATCTTTGGCCACCGCACTTTTGATTTCACGGATGCGCGCGCGGATGGCAAAAAATTCTCTTGGAGCTGACCAGCCTTGGAGTTGGAGACTGAAGCGTGTCCAAGCATAGTTTTCGTAAATAGCTGTCCAGTTCGCGAGTCCGGCGGCCTTGCGTTTTAGATTCTGAGTTAAGCGGGCGACAACGATGTAGGGAATGCGGAGCGCTTCGAGAAAAAGTGAGCAGAGGATTCTCGAAAAATCCTGAAGCTCCCTTTTGATTTCGACTGCGCAGGAAAAAGATGCTGTCCAAATCGAGACTGAAACCCTCAGCTGGCTGAGGCCATGAAGGGCGAGTAACCATTTCCAAAGCGGCCGCCAAAACTCTTCGATGTGGTCTTGAAGGAAACGCATGAAAAGATGGCGCACAGTGTCAGTTCCAGGAAAACGTTCGATGCCAAGCAAGGCGTGAAGCGCTTTGTCAGCACGGGCCCAAGCCGTGTGAGCGAGGCGAACTAGCCGAGCGCGAAAAACAGGGTTACGAATCGTTTGTATCGTTTGGTGAAGGGAGGCGGCGTGTGGTTATTTGACACAACTCATCTACCATATGACTTGAAGCCAAACGATGCTTTACTCAACTTTGGATTTCGGGATAAGGCCGCTGTCATTCGCAGTTTCGTCGAAGCGGACGAAGGATCATTGTTAGTTTTAAGATAGGGCTATTTCCCCACCTTGATCCGCGCCGGGACATCGTTGATGGAGATGCCGGCTTTGCCGAGGGCGTCCCAGATTTCTAACAACCTTTCGAGGGGTAGGCGGCGGTCGGCCTCAAGCTCAAGTTTCCGACCGGGGTTCTGTTTCTGGTAGGCTTTCAGGTAGTTGCCGAGCAAGCCCTCGGGGACGGCGAGGGCGTCGAGGGTGATGTTGCCGTTGGCATCTACGGCGATGACGGAGCGCGTGTCAGTGACGGTTTCGGAGGGGATTTCGCGGATGGTGGGCAGCTCGATCTGGAGGATCTCGCGGGGTTTCTTGAAAGTCGTGGAGACGATGAAAAAGACGAGCAGGATGAACAGGATGTCGATCATCGGCACGATGGGCACCTCGGCCCGGCGGCGCTGGACGCGGTGGAATTGCATCTCAGTGTACTGGCGGGGATGGGTGGGAGCAGGCGGAGACGAAATCGGCGAGGACGGATTCCATGCGGGCGGTGAGGCGCTCGATGCGGCGGGTGAAATAGCTGTGGGCGATCACGCAGGGCACGGCGATGGCAAGGCCGAAAATAGTGGTGTTGAGCGCCTCCGCGATGCCGCGGGCGATGGCGAGGTGGTCGGTGGTTTCCCCGAGGCCTTGAAAAATGGTGACGAGGCCGGAGGCGGTGCCGAGCAGACCGAGCAGAGGCGCGACGGTGATGACCACATCGAGCAAACCGATGCCGGCGTGCATTTTCACGACCTCCTCGCGGGCGGAGGACTCGACGGCGCGGGTGATGTCCTCGGTGGGCTTGCCTTGATGGCGGAGCGCCACCGCACCGAGGCGGGCGAGCGCGCTGCCGCCCTGCTTTAGTTCGCGGACGACCGGATCGGTATCACCCGAGTTGATGTCGGCCATGCCGCGTGCCAAACCGTCTGGGACGGTGCGGGAAAGTCCGAGCGACATCGCCTTGAAGCCGATCGCCGTGACTCCCGCGATGGAGCAGAGGATGAGTGGAATCATAAAGACTCCGCCTTTCTTGAGGAATTCGAGGGTCGCCTCGGTGGTGCTGATCGCTAGAAGGTCCATGCGTGTTGTTGTTAGAAATAGAAGTTGAAGATGAGTTCGAGGGCATCGCCGCCCATTTCCTTTTTCACGGCGGAGGGCATGGACGGGATGGGGGCGTTGCGGATCGCATTAAGCGTGAACCCTTTCTGCACCTCTCCGGTCTCGCTGTCGCCAAGAAACTGGACGCTTTTCACGCGGCCGTCCTCCGCGACAAAGAAGCGGACGGTGAGGTAGCCGGGGGTGATGAAATCGCGGTGCTTCACGCAGTTGCGCTGCCACTCCAGCTCCACGGCGCGGCTGATCTGCGCCTGGTAGCGGCCCATCGGGGAATCGGAGACGTCGAGCGCGCTTTGGCCGTTGCGTGAGATATTTCCCTGGATGGCGGTCTTGCTCTGGTTTCCGGTGAAGGCGGGATCCGAAACGGGCTTGGGCTTGGGTTTTGGTTTGGGTAGCTCCTCGGCTTTTTTCTCGGCCAAGGCATCGGGTGCGCCATCGCGGGCTTTGGTTTCCTCGCGCGGCTTCATGCCTTCGATCACCTCGCTTTTCGTGACGGGGGTGTCGATGGGGTTGGGGCCGTCGAGGATCTTTTCGCGGATGGCGGTTTCGGCCTTTTCGGCATCGCCGGGGTTGGGGCTTTTCTCTCCCTTGGCAGTCTCCGCTTTTGTCATTTCGGGAGGTTCCGGGGAAAGGGGCGCGGCCTCGGCGGGGAGAGTGGGGACGGAATCGGGAGTGTTGAGCTTGCCGTCCTGGTAGCGGCTTTCGGTGGTTTCCGGCGCCTCCTCGGGACGGGCTTCGCGGCCGGCCTGGGAGATCGAGTTGTCGTCGGAGGTCGGGGCGCGGTCGCTGGTGGCTTGGGTGTTGCGCTCGCCGATGTAGCGGCGGCTGGCGGGCGGCTCGGCGCTTTTCTGTTCCGGGGAGGTGCGGGTGAACTCGGGCGGTGCTTCGGGCGGCTTCGCGGCGGTGACCGGGACTTCCTCGATGCGCTCCAGCATTTCAGGGAAAATTTGCACCGTCTGCTCGGGTTGGAAGACCACCGGCTGCTTGTTTTTCCGCGCCAGCTCGGACTGAATCGCCTCGATGCTTACCCATGCCAGCAGTAGCAGGTTCACCACGACGGATCCGCAGAGCGCGACCGCCCACAGGCGGGTGTCGTCCATTCTGCTTTTTGAATCCACGCCGGGCATGCTTTTACTTAGACCGTTCCCTTCCCTCATGCAACGGTGGGTTTGGAGTGGGAGGCTTCGTCCTTTACCTACCGCCGGACATCGATTCTCTTCCGCACATGCATGCACTCTCGGCCTCGTTTTTCCTGCAGATGGCGATCATCCTGATCGTCTGCCGCTTGGTGGGAATGGCCGCGAAACGCATCGGACAGCCGCAGGTGGTGGGGGAAATGATTGCGGGGGTGATGCTCGGTCCGTCGCTGCTGGGATTGATCTGGCCGGGATCGACGGAGCTCATTTTCACCAAGGAATCGCGCGGCATCCTCTATGCGGGAGCCCAGCTCGGTGTGGGGCTCTACATGTTTCTGGTGGGGCTGGAGTTCCGCACGGATCATTTCCGGACAAGGATACGCAGCGCGGCAAGCGTTTCCGTGGCAGGCATGGTGGTTCCCTTTATCTTGGGCGCACTGCTGGTGCTGTGGCTGATCGATGTGCCGGGTATTTTCACGCCGAAGGTAAAATATCACGAGGGTGCGCTGTTCCTCGGCGCGGCGATCGCGATCACAGCGTTCCCGATGCTGGCGCGGATCATTTCGGAAAGGGGGCTTTCCGGCACACCACTAGGAACCCTCGCGTTGGCGGCGGGAGCCATCGATGATGCCGCCGCGTGGTGCGTGCTCGCCTTCGTGCTGGCGTCGTTCGGAGCATCACAGCCGCTGCAGATCGGTGGAATCAGCATCGGCGCGGAGGTGATTGCGATCGGCGGCGCGGTGCTTTACGGCGTGCTGATGCTGACGGTGGGGAAAAAGCTGCTCGCCGGGCTGGGACGCAAGGCAGAGAGAGATGGAGAAGTTTCCCAACCGATGATGGCCGTCACTCTGGCACTGTTTTGCGCGTCGGCCTGGTATGCGGACATCATCGGCGTGCATGCGGTGTTCGGCGGGTTCATCCTGGGCATCGCCATGCCGCGCGGCGTTTATGCCGAGGACATCCGCCGCAAGATCGAACCTTTCGCCGTGGTCTTCCTGCTGCCGATGTTCTTCACCTTCTCCGGACTCAACACCAAGCTGGATGTGCTAGTCGACCCGGGGCTTTTGCTGGTCGGCTTGGT